>NZ_JBHYXD010000134.1:0-19190 GCF_042751995.1 Streptomyces sp. NPDC059371
CACCGGCGCGGGCCGGGCCGCGCAGGCGGGCCGCGCAGGTGCGGTCGGTACAGGCGGCCCGGTGCGGACGGGGCCGGAGCGCGCGCGGTCGGTGCGGGTGGGTGGCTCAGCCGAAGCGGCCTGCCACGTAGTCCGCGGTGCGCTGGTCCTTCGGGGTGCCGAAGATGTCGGTGGTGGGACCGTGCTCGACGATGGCGCCCGGGGTGCCCTGCTCGGCGAGGAAGAACGCGCACTGGTGCGAGACGCGGGCCGCCTGCTGCATGTTGTGGGTGACGATGACGACGGTCACCTGTCCGGCGAGCTCGTGGATGGTCTCCTCGACACGCCGGGTCGAGGTCGGGTCGAGCGCCGAGCACGGCTCGTCCATGAGCAGGACCCGGGGCCGTACGGCGAGAGCGCGTGCGATGCACAGGCGCTGCTGCTGCCCTCCGGAGAGCGCGCCGCCGGGCTGCCGCAGCCGGTCCCGGACCTCCTTCCACAGGCCCGCCCGGGTCAGGCTCTCCTCGACCAGCTCGTCCTTCTCCCGGCGGCCCGCGCGCGTGCCGGTCAGGCGCAGGCCCGCGACCACGTTGTCGTAGATCGACATGGCCGGGAACGGGTTCGGCTTCTGGAAGACCATGCCGATCCGGCGCCGGGCCTCGGTCAGCCGCCGCTCGGGGGCGTAGATGTCCTCGCCGTCGAAGAGCACCTCGCCGGCCATCGCGGCGGAGGGGATCAGCTCGTGCATCCGGTTGAGGGTGCGCAGGAAGGTCGACTTGCCGCAGCCGGACGGGCCGATCAGGGCGGTGACCTGTCCGGCGGGCATGGTGAGGGAGACGCGCTCCAGCACCAGGTGGCTGCCGAACCAGGCCGACACCTCGCGCGCGTCGAGCTCGGCGGGAGCCACCGCGGGGCGGGCCGGGAGGGTCCCGTCCGACGGGACAGGCGGCAGGGCGACGGTGTCGGCCGCGGTGCCCGGGTCGATGACGGCGGTGGCGGCGGGCGCGGCACGGCCGGTGCCGGCGGTGGCCGCGACGCTGTCGGTCGGGGCGGTCTCGTTCACGGCGCTGTCACGCGCGGCGGTCGCATCGGTCACGTCGGGCACCTCATGGCGAAATCGGGCCGGGCTCGGCTCGGCGGGGTCAAGACGGAGAGCCGGGTGGGCTCGCCGGGTCAAGGCGATGAGTCGGGGCGGGCCCGGCTGGGGAACAGGGGTCGGGGCAGCGGCCGGGCCGGAATGGCCCGGTGGGGCGTGTCGGGTCGGGGCCGGAGTGTCCCGGTGGAACGTGTCGTGTCGGGTCGGGGCCGGAGTGAGCCGGTGGGGTGGTCGGGGCCGGAGCGGTTCTGCGGGGTTCCGGTGGTCGGGCCGCGAGGGGCTATGGTCGGGGCCCGACCGGTCGGCGGGTTCCGGTGGTCGGGCCGCGAGGGGCTGTGGTCGGTCAGGTCTGGTCAGGTCAGGTTGGGGAGGAGTTCCGTGGCTCGGGTCGCCACCTGGAGGCCGAGGACGGCGACGACCGGCGCGAACACGATCCAGGTCTGGTGGCGGCCCCAGCGGTGCCAGGCCCACACCGCGGCGACGGCCGCGACCACCAGTGCCTGGAGCCACATCACCAGCGGCCACGGCACTCCGCCGGGCCGGGCCAGCGGCTGTTCGGCCTCGGGCAGCGTGCCGGAGCGGATGACCGCGGCCGGGGTCTGCGCCGGCGCGGAGACCAGCTCCGCGTCGACCCGCAGCACCCCGCCGGGCATGAAGTCCGCTCCGGTGGCCGTGAGGAGGACCATGCGGCCCTTGCCCGCGTCGAGCGGGGCGGGCGCGGGATCACCGGCGCGCCGGAGGCCGAAGACCCGGTACGTCGCCTTGCCCTGGCCGGTGGTCACGGTGAGCGTGTCGCCGGCGGCGAGGTCGCCGAGGCGTCCGAAGGACCCGCCGTACGCGGCGGCACGGCCCATCAGCACGCTGGTGCCGGCCTGCCCCGGCATCGGGGTGTCCCGGCGGTGGCCGGGTCCGTCCTTCATGACGCCGGAGTCGGTGCCCTCCAGGACCACCTGGCGCACGTGCAGGGCGGGGATGTCGACGATCGCGACCGGGGTGCCGGGGGCGATCAGGGCGCCCTGCTCGTCGGTCTGGGACACCGGGGCGGTGCCCAGGGCCAGTTGGGCGCGCAGGGAGTCGTACGCGGCGTGCTGCGCGGCGCGTTCCTGGAAGCCGCTGAGGAACAGCAGCTGGGCGGTGAGGCCGAGCAGCAGGGCCGCGAGGGTGAGCAGGCCACCGCGGGCGAGATGCCGGACGGCGGTGACGCCCCGAACGCCCGGCCGCGGCAGGGGCGTTGCGAGCGTGGTCTGTACGGCGAGCGTCACGCCGGCACGTCTCCTTCACTCAACTCATGGAACGGGTGGGGCGGGGGACGGAAAGGGACCCCGCCGGGGAGCGTCCCGCTGGGCGCCCCCCGGCGAGAGGGTGGTGCTACAGGCCGCGGATCAGGTGGACTTGATCGTGAAGTTGGCGCCGTTCTTCGAGTTCACCGTGGTGGAACCCACGTACCAGGCGTGCAGGGTGTGGGTGCCGCGGGACAGCTTCGGCAGCTTGACGGTCACCTTGCCGCCGCTCAGGGTGCCGGTGGCGATGACGTGCGAGCCCTCGTAGATGCGGACCGTGCCGGTCGGCGTGGTGCCGGTCGCGGTGACCTTGACGGTGACGTTGGCCTGCGAGAGGTGGCTGATGGAGGCCGGAGCCGTGGTGGTGACGCTCGGGGCCGCCTTCGAGACGGCCAGCGAGGCGGTCCCGTTGGACGTCAGCAGCTTGCTGTTGCCGCCGTAGGACACCGTGAGGCTGTGCGTGGCGACCTTCAGGTGGCTGGACAGGCTGACGGAGACCTTGCCGGTGCTGTCCAGGGTGCCCGTGCCGAGGGTGGTGGTGCCCTCCTTCACGGTGACCGTGCCGGTCGGGACCACCCCGTGCGTGTCGGTGACCGTGACGGCGACCTTCGGGGTCTTGCCGTACGCGGTCGTCGCGGTGGTCGCCTTCAGGGTGGTCGTGTACTTGATGTCGCCGGTCCAGGTGGCGACGGCACCGCTGCCGTTGAGGTTGGCGGCGGAGACCGTGGCCGTGTAGTGACCGAGGGCCAGACCGCTGAACGTGTACGACCTGGTGGCGGCCGTGACGTCCTTGACGGCCACGACGGCGCCGTCCGAACCGGTCAGGGTCACGCGGTAGTCGGTGACGGGGAGGCCGGTGGCGGCCGGGGCGGTCCAGTTCAGCTTGACGCTGCCGTCGCCGCGGGTGCCGCTCAGGGACGGCGCGGCCGGCGTGGCGGCGTCGACGCCGGACTCCTCCAGGCCGCCGAGCTTGGCGTGCTTGGCGAGGTTGACCGAGCCGTTGTAGGACTCGTTCACGAAGCCGAACTTGGCGATGACGCCCTCGGCGGCGTCGGAGGCGAGGCCCGCCTCGTGCGAGCCGCTGGTGACGAAGACGTCGTAGAGGTCCTTGTCGAAGAAGATGCTGGTCGGGTCGATCGCCCGGCTCGGGACGACGTTGTACACGTCGCGGCCGAAGGTGGCGTTCTCGTAGTAGGCGCCGACCGGGGCGAGCTTGCCGTTCACGGTGGCGATCGGGGTGGTGGCGCCGGTGTCACCGGGAAGCTGCACGGCGGCCAGGTGGGCGCCGGCGGCCGCAGCGGTGGTGCTGAAGTCCGGGGAGATGCCGTTGTTCTGGGCGATCCAGCTTCCCACCGAGAACGGGACGAGCGCGCCGTCCGCGTCGAGGGCGCCGTTGGCCTGGTTCTCCTGGACGGTCGCGACGGTCGGGGAGAGCGTGGCGTCGGTGAGGCCGATGGCGCCGAGGAAGAACTTGCGGGTGCCGGAGCCGCTCTGCGGGATCTTCGGGTGCACGGTCTGGCCGCTCACCTCGGTCAGCGTGCCCGCGTAGATGTCGTGGAGCTGGTCGACGGTCAGCGTGTTGAGGGCCGAGCCGCGGACGGCGACGCCGACCGCGTCCCGCGCGAACGGGATGTAGGTGAAGGCGGTTCCGGAGGTGCTCGGGCCGCTGGAGGAGCGGGCGAAGTCGACCTGGCCCTTGATGGAGACACCCGAGCTGTCGGGGTACTTGTCGCCGGTCAGCGACATGCTGAGGGCGAGGCGGCCCTTGCCGGAGCCGTTCGGGCGCTGGAAGGTCGGGCCGCCCGTACGGGGCTGGATGTTCGAGGTGGTGGAGCCGGTGCCGGGCTCGATCGCGTCGTACGAGGCGATGCCCGCGCCGGTGGCCGACTTCACGGCGGTGGCCGTGTAGGAGTTGCCGTTGACGGTGTCGCCGGCCAGGGCGTTGAGCACGTCCTGGGTGGTGTCCGAGCCCACGCCGACAAGGGCGCGGAAGGTTCCGGCGGGGGTGGGGTCGGCGGACGCCGGGCTCGCCAGAGCCAGCGTGCCGGACACCACGGCGGCGGCGACCATGGCCGCCGAGAGGCGCGTCGTGCGCATTGAGAGTCTCCAGAGGGTGTGCGAGGTGACGTCGGGTGGATCTGGCAGGGTGGTACGGGCCGTCCGCCCCGACTGCCTTTAGGGGCGGGCGGCCGTCTGTGGGGAGCGGGGCCCGGCGGGCCCCGCTCCGGTGGCTAGCTCCGGCCCGAGGGCAGCCGTTTGCGCAGCCACTCGGGCAGGGTGACCGCGGGGACGGTCACCGCACGGCCGCCGGGCAGCGGGAGGCGGAGCCTGCCGCCGCCGGCGAACGGCGCGCCGATGCCGGCGACGGCGCCGAGCGCGGCTCCGACCGGGACGGCGTACCGCAGGGAGTTGGCCGGGTCGTCGGGCGTGGTGCCCAGCGCGGTGGTCTCCACGGCCTTGCCGCCGTCGTAGGACGCCGCGGCGCTCGGCTTCGTGCTCGCGCCGGCGCTCGGTGTGGCACCGCTGCCGCCGTCGCCGCCCGTGGAGCCGTCCGTGGAACCGCCGGTGCCGGTGTCGTCCGTGCCGCCGCCTGAGCCGCCGGACACCGCGGAGTCGCTGCCGCCCGTGGTGCCGCCGCTCGATCCGCCGGTGGAGCCGGAGCCGGAGGGTGTCGGGGAGGGTCCCTTGTAGTCGACGAGGGCGTCGGCGGCCGTGGTCGCCCTGGTGCGCAGGCCGGCGGAGAGCGGGGCGTAGCCGGCCGGGAGCAGGCCCGGGTCGGCGCCGCTGGTCTGTCCGTCACCGGCGGCGTACCGCAGCAGGGCCGCGTAGTCCTTGCGGGCGGCCGCGTCGATCCCGGCCGGCCTGACGGCCGCGTAGACGAGCTGGGCGAGCGGGTAGGCGCCCTCCGCGTCGGCCGTGGCCGGGGTGATCTCGGGGGCTCCGGAGCCCGTGACGCCGGTGGCCGCCGCGGTCAGGGACGAGGCGGAGGGGCCGACGAACGTGCCGGCGGTGTTGCGCAGCCGGGCGGTCTGCAGGCCGTAGCGCGCGGCGGAGGCCGCGTCGGTGACGGTGATGACGAACCGGGAGCCGACCGTCTGGGGGCCGGGGCTCTTGAAGGCCGGCGGGTTGGCGAGCGCGTCCCAGCTCGACTTCCAGAGGGTGTCGGCGCGCCGGGTGTGCAGGGCGCCGGAGTGCATGTCCTCGACGTAGGGGTGGAAGTCGGTCATGCACTGCTTGACGGTGGCGTCGGTGCCCGGCGGGATCGTGCACCAGGGGTCGCTCTTGGGGTAGTCGTCGGAGCTCGCGGGGTCGAAGGCGATGCCGGTCGGGTTACGGGACGCGGTGGTGCTGTAGTACGGGTTGACCTTGGCGCCCCAGTCGTCGGTCTCTCCGGCGAGGAAGCCGCGGGCGTCCTTGTCGGCGAGGATCCACTGCCACAGGGCGCGGGCGGAGTCGCTGTGCCCCAGCGAGGTGATGAGGTCGGTGTCGGTGGACGGGGTCTCGGAGACCGACAGGTCCGCGAACTCGGGGTTCAGGGAGATGAACTCGGGGTCGCTCGCGAGGCCCGCGGGGTTGTGCTTCGCCCAGTCGTAGCCGGTGGCCGCCGCGTCGCCGAGGACGGCTCCCCACGGCGAGTTGCGGTACGACTCGGTGAGCAGTTTGGCGACCAGGCGCGGGGTGAGGTCGACGGACTCGACCTTGGTTCCCGCGAGTTTGCGGATGGAGTCCGGCGCGCCGGCCTTGGGTCTGCGCTCGACGGTGAAGCCGATGACGGTTCCGGAGAGCGCGACGGGCGCGTACACGGTCTGGTCGGAGGGTGCCGTGGTCCCCGCGTCGGCTCCGAGGGCGCGGGTGGTGAAGGCGAGTCCGGCGGAGCCGTCGGCGGTGAGGCGGGCACGGGTGTCCGGCTCGCCGAGCTCGGTGTAGCCGTACACCGTGCCGGTCGGGCACAGGGCCGCCTGCCAGCTCGTCATGGCGTCGGCGGCGAGTTCGCTGCCGACCGTGGCGCGCTCGTCGGCACCGAGGGCGCAGTTGGTGCCGACGGAGTTGAAGCCGAGCGGGATCGCCACGCGGTTCTTCCAGTTGGTGGAGGAGACCGGGGAGCCGGCGTTGACCTGGCTGTGGTCGGCGTAGGGATTGCCGTCCAGGTCGAGGTGGCCCTGGGGGACGATGACCAGCCAGCAGGAGCGGGGCCTGGTGCCCCCGTTGACGGTGACCGGCACACCGCAGCCCAGGTGCGGGGCCTCGTTGGCGGTCTGGACCTCGAAGTACTCCTTGCCGGTGCCGTCGGCGCCGGTGCGGGCGAAGTCGACCTCGTTGGTGGTGTTGCGGTTGAAGAAGGCGTTGTTCTGGGTGCCGGAGGTGATCACCGTGCCGTCGACGGACTTGAAGGGCACCTCGCCCGGGGCGTTGGGGTTGCCGGCCCCGTACCGGTCGTCCTGGCCGTAGTTGGCGGGGTCGGCGCTGTAGAAGACCCTGCGGGTGTCGTCGTAGTCGTTGCCGGGCCAGCTCCCGCGGTCGGTGGTCGGCGAGGCGCCGTACTGGCACTGGGTCCGCGAGGGGCCGGGGTTGGACTGCACCGTGCCGTCGTCGTCGCCCCAGCACTGCATGATCTGCACGAAGTCGGTGTTGAACAGCGTGCCGGCGAACGTGGTCGGGGTACCGCCTGACCAGGAGACCGTGACCGCCTGACTGGTCAGGTGGGTGGTCTGGTCGACGGTGAACCTCATGTCCTTGAACTCGCCGCGGCCGGAGACCGTGACGGCCGAGGAGCCGGTGGCGGTGCCGGCCGCGGAGGCGGGAGCGGCGGCCTGGGCCACGCCGAGTCCGGCGAGGGCGCCGGCCGCCGCGCCCGCGACGACGCGCAGGAGCAGCCGGCGCATGCGGAGCATCGCGTTCCCGCGCGGGCGCGGGCCCATGACCGCCGCCCGCGCGCCACCGGGTCCGGTGCTGCCGGCTCCCGTGGTGCGGGAGCCGGTGGTGCGGGAGCCGGTGGTGCGCGCTCCGGTCGTACGGGAGCCGGTGATGCGGCGTCTCATCGCTTCTGCCCCTCTCCGGAGTCCTTGCCCGCGACGCGCCCGGCGATCGTCCGGGACACCACGGAGGGCAGCAGGACGAGGCCGAGGACCAGGAAGGCGGCGATCAGCATCAGCGTCTGGGTGCTGGACCAGCCCTGGCTGCCGGACACGGAGACCGGCTGGGCGAGCGCGATGGTGTCGGCCGCCGCGCCGGTCCCGCCGGTGCCGCCGCTGCCGCCCGAGGAACCCGTCCCCGAGCCGCCGCCCGAGCCGGGCGAGAGGGTCTGGCCGGTGTCCGGGTCGACGACCGGCTCGGACCCGCCGCCGGTTCCGCCTCCCGCTGCGGTGCCGCCGCCCGAACTCCCGCCGGTGCCGCCGCCGGTGCTTCCTCCGGTGGAGCCGCCCGAGGTGGAGCCGCCGCTCGTACCGCCGGAGGAGCCCGAACCGCCCGAGCCGCCGCCCGACTTGGCGCCACCGCTGCCGGTGGTGCAGGGCGCGGCGCCCTTCTTGTCGCAGGCGGCCGGGTAGGGGGCGGTGTCGGCGAGCTTGTTGTGCCCGTCGCTGGAGAAGGTCGGGTTGTTGCAGCCCTTGATGTTGACGCTCTGGGCCTGCACGCCCGGGATGCGGCGGATCTGGTCGAAGCCCGCCTTGACCAGGTTGATCGGCAGCGGCGAGTAGCCGAGCGACGGCGCCTGCTGCTGGCCCTGGCACATGAAGTAGTACGAGAACGCGCCGAGCGTCTTGCCCTTGGCCTTGGTGAAGGTGCCCTGCACCTTCAGGGGCAGGATCATGTACGAGTAGCTGGACAGCGGGTAGTTGCGCCGGTCGGAGTCGTTGTAGACGCCCTGGAGCTTCTGCGTCAGGTAGTCCGCGGAGTTCCTGTCGGTGTTGATCTTCGCCTTGAGCAGCGAGACCGCGACGTTCTGCGGGGTCGGCTCGGTGTAGTAGCCGGCGTGGTTGAGGACCTTGGCGACCGGATAGTGCGCGTTCAGGGCGTACGAGTAGTTGACGTACCCGATCGCGCCCTCGCCGTAGTTCTGGGCGACGTAGCCCGCGACGCCGAGGTCGCCGGACTGGGCGATCATTCCGGAGACGGTCGGGTAGTACGAGGTCTGTCCGCAGGCTCCGGAACGGCCGACCTTGCGGCAGTAGGCCTGCCACAGCGACTTGTGCTGGTTGGCCATCCACATCGTGAACTGGGCGGTGGAACCCGAGCCGTCGGAGCGTACGACGGGGACGATGGTGCGGTGCGGGAGCTGGATCCCCGGGTTGTCGGCCTTGATGACCGGGTCGTCCCAGGTCTTGACGGCACCGGTGAAGATCTTGGTGACCACGTCGCCGGACAGGCGCAGGTTGGTGACCCGCTTGCCGTTGACGGTCAGGTGGTACATGAAGACGGTTCCGCCGGCCACGATCGGCATGTAGGCGTACGACCCGGACGCGGGCCGCTCGGCGGCCGAGCCGTCGGTCGGGTGCGTCTGGAACGGGATGTCCGAGACGGCGAAGTCGACGGTGCCGCTGAGGAACTGACGGCGGCCGTCGGAGGATCCGGTGCCGGCGTAGCTGATTCGCATGCCGTACTGGTTGACGGCGCGTCGCCATTCGTCGACGGCGTTCTCGGCCCAGGTGGAACCGGCGCCGGATATGGGCGTGTAGCTCTCCGCCGCGGCGGGGGCCGCCAGCGGACCGGCCAGCAGCGCGGCGATCACGCCGAGCAGCGCGCCGAGCGTCCCGAGCGCCCGAAGGCGCCCGAGGGCGGTGTGGAGGTGGCTGCGCATCAGTCGGTCTCTCCGGTGGCGGGTGCGGACGGGGCGTATCCCGCGGGGTGCGGTTCCCCGGGGGTCTCGAACAGGGACAGGCCGGGCGCGTGCAGGTCCTCGAACCGCCGGACGTCCTGGCGCGAGGCGCGGGCGGTACGGCGGGCCTGACGCTTGGTCTGGTGGCCGGGGCCGCGTCCGCCGATGACCCGGGCGATCACGAACAGCACCAGGACGAGGGCCATCAGGACGGCGGCGGCGCCGAAGCCGCGGGCGATGTAGGCGGGCTCGGGCGACTTGACGAAGTTGAAGACCGCGAGCGGCAGCGAGACCATCGGCCCGCTCGTCGCGTTCATGTTGAGCGCGGTGGTGAAGCCGGCGGTGAGCAGGACGGGCGAGGTCTCGCCGATCCCCCTGGCGGTGCCGAGGATGACGGCGGTGGCGAGGCCGGAGCGGGCGGTGGGCAGCACGACGTGCCACACCGTGCGCCAGCGCGGCGCGCCGAGCGCCTCCGCGGCCTCGGTGAGGTTGCCGGGCACCAGGCGCAGCACCACGTCGGAGGCCCGGATCACGATCGGCAGCATCATCACGCTGATCGCGAAGCCGGCCGCGAGTCCCGACTTCTGCATGCCGAGGCCGAGGATCCAGGTGGCGTACACCATCAGACCGGCGACGATCGAGGGCAGCGCGGTCATCGCCTCGACGATCGTGCGGACGAACCGGGAGAACCGGCCCGGGATCTGGTTCAGGTAGACGGCACAGGCGAGGCCCAGCGGCACGGTGATCGCCAGCGCGATGGTGATCATGGTGAGGGTGCCGAGCATCGCGTGGGCGATACCGCCGTGGGTGAGCGGGTCGAGGGGGCCCGCCGCCTGCATGTCCTGGGTGAAGAAGTTGGCGTGCGGCAGCGCCTCCCGGCCGCGCCAGGCGGTGAAGCCGACGACCATGAACAGGCCGGAGAACAGCAGCGTGGCCGCCGTCCACAGCACGACCGTCATGACCCGGTCGCGTACGGCCTGGCCGTCCTCGTCGAGCCCGGTGAGCACCGCGTAGATCGCCAGGAAGACGAGGTAGGCGGTGACGGTGAAGCCCAGCGCGCCCGAGAACGGGGCGAGTTGGCCGAACAGCAGGACGGTGACGCAGAGTCCGGAGGCGGCGGCGCCGCACAGGGACAGCACTCCGGTGCGGGTGACCCCGCCGATGCGGCGCGGCCGGAGGGGCTCCGGCACGTGCTCCACCACGGCGTCCGTGTCCGCGGGAGCCGCGTCCCGCACGGTGAGCGGGGTGGTCTCTTCGATGACGGTCATCTCATGCCTCGCTCTGCGCGCCGGAGCGGCTGCGCGCCACCACGGTGGAGGCGGTGAAATTGACCGCCAGGGTGAGCAGGAACAGCGCCAGGCCCGCCGCCATCAGCGCCGACATGCCGAAGTCGGAGGCGTCGCCGTAGTGCAGGGCGATCAGCGAGGACACCGAGTTGGAGCCGGTCTGCAGGATGTGCGGCTGGATGACGAAGACCGGCGAGATGATCAGGTAGACCGCGATGGTCTCGCCGAGCGCCCGGCCGAGCCCGAGCATGGTGCCGCCGATCATGCCGCCCTTGCCGTACGGCAGGACGACCGAGCGGATCATGCCCCAGCGGGTCGCGCCGAGCGCGTAGGCGCCCTCGCGTTCGCCGGCCGGGGCCTGCGAGAAGACCTCGCGCATCACCGAGCACTGGATCGGGGCGACCATCAGGGCGACGACGATCCCGGCGACGAAGGTGGACGCGGTGAACACGCTCTCGGTGGCGAGCGGTTCGCCCGGCTGGGTGCCGTCCACCGTGAACAGGGGGATCCAGCCCAGCCATTCGGAGAGCCAGCGCGACAGGCCGATGACGTGCTGCTGGAGGAAGAACAGCCCCCACAGTCCGTAGACCACCGAGGGCACGGCCGCCATCAGGTCGACCATGGTCACCAGGGTGCGGCGCAGCTTGCGCGGGGCGACGTCGGAGATGAAGAGCGCGGTCCCGACGGCCAGCGGTACGGAGATCACCACCGCGACGAGCGCGATGAGGACGGTGCCGGTGAGGACGGCCGCGATGCCGAAGTTGTGGACGTCCGGCTGCCATGCGGCGGTGGTGAGGAAGGCGAAACCCCGGGCGCGCAGCGCCTGACCGGCCCTCAGGAGGAGGAAGAGTCCGACCCCCGCCATGATGGCGAGGACGGCTATGCCGGTGGCGGTGAGCTGGTAGCGGAAGACGCGGTCACCGAGCCCGCGGGCCGCGTTGAGCCGCCGGGGAGCGAGTGCGCGGCTCCCCGTCCCGGACGCGTGTCCGGCCGGCTCCGGCCTGGCCGGCTCCGGCCTGTGGGACGCCGATTCCTCGGACGTCGATTCCTCGGACTCGGATCTTCCGGGCTCTGCTCTTCCGGACTCCGGTCTGTCGGACTCCTCTTGCGCGGACGCCACGTGCTGCCCCCCACTCCGGAAACGGAACCCCCGCGCGACCGACGGCCGGTACCGCGCGCAGCGATTCAATGGCCGGATCGTGTCGCCCCAACGCGCGCGTTGTGGAGAACTGGTGAACAGCACACGTCCGTTCGGTGCGTTCGTCGTGGAGGATGGGCGGAGGGCGGTCCCGATGATCCGCGTAGATCGCGGTATGGACCAACGACAGAGCCCGGCGCGGTGCGCCGGGCTCTGAACGCCTGAATGTGCTTCTGGCTTGAACTAGATGGTGGATACCGCCGAGAGACGGTGGACGTCCCGGGCGGTCCCGGTGACCCCGGACAGGAAGCCCTGGGCCCGTGGCGAGGCGTTCTCCGTCAGCCAGGCCGGGTCGATGTCGCAGACCGCGACCCGCACCTCGGTGCCGGCCAGGGCGAGCGGCAGCGTGTGGACGACCGTCGACGGGAAGCTCAGGATCGTGCGGCCTATGGGGCCGCGCCGGGCGATCAGTTCGAGCGGCAGGTCGGGACGGACGATCTCCAGGCCCGTCTCGGCGGCCAGCCGGTGCAGTTTGTCCGCGCTCTCGCGGCGGTGCGCGAAATAGCGGGTCGCGCCGTGCGCCTTGGCGAGCGAGCGGACCGCGTCGAGGTAGCGGTCCGGGTCGACGACGCCCGTCTCGACGAGCGAGGTGCCGACCATGTCCGCGCTCCTGGTGATGCGCGGCGGGCCGAACCGGGCCCGGGTCCACGAGAAGTCGTTGGCGGTGATCGTGACACCGTCCGGCGCCGATTCGATCGGCATCGAGGAGAAGACCTCGACCGTACGGCGTTCGCTGGGCGTCAGCCGGCGGCGGGCCGAGGCGGACACGGGGGCGAAGAGCACGTCCCGCGGGCCGGGGCGGCCGCCGCGCCGGTGCCAGCGCACCAGGCGTTCACCGCGGGCGAGCTGGGCGACGAACTCCATCGTCGCCGTGCCGTCGTCGACCACCACCAGGTCACGCGCCTTGGTGATGGTCAGCAGAAGCTGCACGTAGCGGGAGAACGGGTCCCCCATCACGATCCGCCGGGCCCGGCGGAGCAGCGGCGCCAGTCCCCCGATGGTGTGGAAGGGGGCCGTGGCGCCGCCGCGCGCCTCCTCCCAGCGGACCGTGTGCCCCTCGTCGCGGGCCAGTTCCGCCATCCGGCGGAGCTGACCGCGCGTCATCGGGACGTTGGGGGACAGGACGACGAGGGTGAGCCCCGCGCCGGGCGCCGCACCGTTGTGGGCATGCGCGTGCGCCCACTCCAGCACGTTCAGGAGCTGTACCGGACTCTCGACGAAGGCGAGAGTGGAGGAGCCGGCGGAACCGGCGCGGGGGCTCATCGACGTACGACCGTCCCGTCGTAAGGGATTCAGGGCGTTCAGACCGAGACGGGCTCGCCCGCGGCCGCGGCGATCTCGGCCTCGGCGACGACGCCCGTGACGCGGCGCAGCTTCTTCATCGGGCCGAGCTCGGAGTCGTAGACCTTCTTGACGCCGTCGCCGAGGGAGGCCTCGATGGTGCGGATGTCGCGGACGAGGCGGGTCAGGCCCTGCGGCTCGACGGAGGCGGCCTGGTCGGAGCCCCACATCGCGCGGTCGAGGGTGATGTGACGCTCGACGAAGGTGGCGCCGAGGGCGACCGCGGCGAGCGTGGTCTGCAGGCCCGTCTCGTGGCCGGAGTAGCCGATCGGGACGTTCGGGTACTCGGCCTGGAGGGTGTTGATGACGCGGAGGTTGAGCTCCTCGGCCTGCGCCGGGTAGGTCGACGTGGCGTGGCACATCAGGATGTTGTCGCTGCCGAGGACCTCGACCGCGTGACGGATCTGCTTCGGCGTCGACATGCCGGTGGAGAGGATGACCGTGCGGCCGGTGCCGCGCAGGGCGCGGAGCAGCTCGTCGTCGGTCAGCGAGGCGGAGGCGACCTTGTGGGCCGGGACGTCGAACTTCTCCAGGAAGGCGACGGCCTCGGTGTCCCACGGGGAGGCGAACCAGTCGATGTTCTTGCTCTTGGCGTACTCGTCGATCTGGCGGTACTCGTCCTCACCGAACTCCACGCGGTGGCGGTAGTCGATGTAGGTCATGCGGCCCCAGGGGGTGTCGCGCTCGATGTCCCACTGGTCGCGCGGGGTGCAGATCTCCGGGGTGCGCTTCTGGAACTTGACGGCGTCGCAGCCGGCCTCGGCGGCCGCGTCGATGAGCTTGAAGGCGTTCTCCAGCTCACCGTTGTGGTTGATGCCGATCTCACCCACGACGTAGACGGGGTGGCCGGGACCGGCGGTCTTCGAACCGAACTGACGCAGACGGGAGTTGGTGCTCATGGTGGAGAAGTTCCTTACTTGTCGAGGGAGTCGAGAGAAGGGCCGAGGATCCAGCTGGCGATCTCTCGGATCGCGCCGTCGCCACCGGGGACGGTGGTGACCGCGCGTGCGGCGCCGCGCACGACGTCGTGGGCGCTCGCGACCGCCACGGGCCAGCCCACGAGGGCGAAGCACGGGAGGTCGTTGACGTCGTTGCCGACGTAGAGCACGCGCTCAGGCGCGATGCCCTGCTCCTCGCACCACTGCTTCAGTGCGAGGTCTTTCCGGTCGATGCCGTGCAGGACCGGAAGCTTGAGCTTGCGGGCCCGGGCGGCGACGACCGGGTTCTGTTCCGAGGACAGGATCAGCATCGTCAGCCCGCTCTTGCGGAGGGCGGCGATACCGAGGCCGTCCCCGCGGTGCACGGAGACGAACTCCCGTCCGTCGGAGTCGATCAGCACCCTGTCGTCGGTCTGGGTGCCGTCGAAGTCGAGGACGACCGCGTCGATGTCGTCGGCGGTCGGAAGTGTGCCGGGCCGGTTCGCGTCGAAGAGCGGCGCGAGGGCGCGGGCGCGGGCGAGGTCGTGCGGGTCGTCGATCTCCAGCACGCGGGCCGGGTCGGTGCGCACGAGTTCGGTGCGGCCGAAGAAGCGGTGCTTCGCCTCGCGGAAGCCGGTGGCCTCCATCGCGTAGACGGCTCCGGTCTCCAGGAGGTCCTGGGGGCGGTCCTGGCGGCGCGGCCGGAAGGACTTGTCGTGGTTGACGCCGTAGCCGCCGCTGGTGACGGTGTCGGCGACCAGGACGTCGGCGCGGCCGTCGACCGCCGCGTGCCCGGTCCCGGCGGCCACCGCGGCGGCGGGCTCGTCGTCCCCGTCGCGCCACACGAAGCCGTGGAAGGGGGCCACGGTCAGCGCCGTGTCCGCGCCGTTCGTGACGATCGCGTCCACGACGCCGTCCACGTCCTCGCGGATGATGAACGGGCTGGTGCACTGCACGAGCAGGACCACGTCGACCGGGGAGCCGTGCAGCGCCTCGTGGGTGTCCATGGCGTGCAGGACGGCGGCCTCGGAGGTGGCGGTGTCCCCGGCGATGGCGGCGGGGCGCAGCACGACCTCGGCGCCGGCCTGGCGGGCGGCCGCCGCGATGGCCTGGTCGTCGGTGGAGACGACGACGTCCGTCACGAGGCGGGCGGCGCGGCACTCGCGCACCGCGCGGGCCACCAGCGGCACACCGCCTACGGGCAGGAGGTTCTTGGCGGGCACGCCCTTGGAGCCGCCGCGCGCGGGGATCACCGCGAGTACGCGGCGCACCGGCGCGGCTTTGACCGCTTCCGAGTTGGTCATGCGCTGTTCTCCTTGACGAGGGAGGTGAGGGAGGCGTGGGGGGCGAGGGACGGCGGGCCGCCCGCTGTCGGGGTGCTCACAGTTCGCCCATCCGCCGGATCACCGGTGCCACGCGCTGGACGCCGTGGCGGTAGGCACCGCGGGCGGCCCGGCGCACGAACTGCCGTACGGGGCTGGGGTCCCGGTCCGCCGCCGGGGCGCCGGGCAGCGGGCTGCCGTCGGGGCCGAGGTGGTGGCGGGCGAGGATGCCGGGCAGATAGCCGGGCGCGGTGACGGGGGTGTAGTAGGGAGCGAGCGGCGGCAGCTCGTCCGCCGCGAGCAGGTCGGTGATGCGCCGCCGTGCCGCGTCGAAGGCCGTCTCGTACGATCCGTCGGCGGCGACGCCCTGCCGGGCCACCCACTCCGGGTCGGGCACCGGCCGGTGCCCCGCGTCGAGCTGGTCCCAGGAGGCGAGGCAGCCGGAGCCCACGAAGTGGTGGTTGCCGAGCGCCTCGCGCACCCCGAGGTCGCTGAGGACGACGGTGGGGACGCGCCGGTGCAGGGATTCCAGGGCGGCGGTGGAGCTGATGGTGACGAGCAGGTCGGTGCGGTCGAGGACCTCACCCATGTGCCCGTACACCAGGCGGAAGTTGGTCGGCGGGTCGGCCTTCTGTACGAGTTTCTGGTACGGCAGTTCCTCGATGTGCGTGGTGTGTTCGCCCGGCTTGGAGCGCAGCTTGAGCAGGACCTCGCGGTCCGGGTGGAGCCGCGCGTGGCCGATGAGCCGGTCCAGCAGGTACGTACGGTCCTTGCGGCTCTCCGGTACGGAGGGCTGGGCGGCGAAGACGACCGTGTAGGGCCTGTGTCCCTGCTTCGCGGACGGGTCGTTCTCCGTGTACGCGGCCCCGCCGAGGAAGGGCAGCGCGACCTCGGTCACCGATCCGGCGTCCGCGCCGACTCCTTCGTACACGGCCCGGAAGCGGTCCGCGTCCTGGCGGGAGTTGGCGAGGACGAGATCCGCGCCGTGCCGCAGGAGCAGCCCGTCGGCGAGCTTCTCGTAGACGACGCCTACATAGCCGGTGACGACCAGGGGCCGCTTCGCGCGTCCTTCCCAGGCGCGGGACAGGCCGTGCAGGACCGCCTGGACGGCACCGCCGACCAGGGCGAGGACGACGACGTCGTAGACGTCGTCCTCCTTGCCCAGCTCACGCAGGAACTCGAGGGCGGTGACCTCGCGGAGGGAGTCCGCGCGGACGCCTACCTCTTCGAGCTGGCGGGCGGTCGGGGTGGCACGGCCGCGCAGGAGGAATCCGTCGAGGCGGATGTCCGATTCGGCCGGGGAGATGCGGTTCGCGGTGAGCGATCCCCACTTCCACCGGGTGTCGGAATCCGCGAGGACGGCCACCCGCAGCGACTTCGAGGTACTTGCTGGCACGTCCTAGACGCTAGGAAGCCATTTCGAGGAGCGGCCCAACCTGAATACAACAAACGGTTAACAGCGCGTCGACGAATGGGGGATCAGCCCAGGATCGGCTGAGAAAACGACGTGGTTCACGGTACCGCCACGCGTCGTTCACCTTGCATCTCACCAACGGTAAAGACGAATGCCGGGCTTCCCCCTAACGTCACAGGGGTGGTCAAGCTCTCCGTCATCGTGCCGTTCTACAACGTGCAGCAATATGCGCCCGACACCCTGAAGAGCCTGCGTGCGAACGCACGGCAGGATTTCGAATTCATTCTCGTCGACGACTGCTCGCGCGACGAGACACCGGACATCCTCGCGCGCGCGGAGCGCGAGCTCCCGGGTGCGGTGTATGTCAGACACGAGAAGAACGGAGGACTGGCCACCGCCCGCAACACCGGGATCGACAAAGCGCGTGGCGAGTACCTCACGTTCCTGGACGGGGACGACTGGCTCGCCCCCGGATACTACGAACAACTCGTGTCCTCCATCGAGGATCTGGGCTGCGACTTCGTCCGTACGGACCACGTCCAGTGCACCGCGCGGTCCCGCACCATCCACCGTGTCCCGCACGGCCGGCGCGGGGTCGTCATGAATCCCCGTGACGCCATCCTCCCCTCCGACCGGTCCACCTCCGTCGACTACGCCTACGCCTGGGCGGGCATCTACCACCGCCGGCTGGTCGACCGGGGGCTGCTCCACTTCACCGACGGGCTGCGCACGGCCGAGGACCGGCCGTGGATCTGGAAGCTGCACCGGGAGGCCGAATCCTTCGCCACGGTGGGGCTGCTCGGCGTGTTCTACCGGCGTGGCGTCGCCTCCTCCCTCACCCAGATCGGGGACGTGCGCCAACTCGATTTCATTCGCGCGTTCGACCAGGTCGTGGCGGAAACCGCCGAGGACCGGGACGCGGAGAAACTCCTGCCCAAAGCCGTGCGCACGTATTGCGCGATTATCTCCCATCACCTGGGATCCATCGAAAGGTTCGAGCCAGCGGTGGCACGGAAACTGAAGTCCATGAGTGCCGTGGCACTGCGCCGAATGCCGCAGGGCGTGCTCGACGAGGCGCTCGACTCGATGGACGTCCAGCGCGCCACCCGGCTGCGCCGGCTGCGCCGACGGCCCGCGCCCGCCGCGGGGGTGGCCGCGTGACCACCCAGATCTTCATGGCGTCCACGCTGTACGGAACGGCCACGCTCGCCGCGGCCCTGGACACCGACAGCTTCGGGCCCGCCGACCGGCGCATCCTGCTCGTCTCCAACAACGCGGCGACGCCGGAGACGACACCCGCCGTGGACGCGATGCCCGGCTTCGAGCGGCTGCGCGGCCGCTTCGACGACGTCATCTCGTGGAACGAGACCATCTCCCCCTTCCACCCGGGCGGCTGGGCCCCGCGCCCGGACGACGTCCCCCTGTGGGAGCGGCATCTGCGGCTCGCCTGGAACCTCGGCGACGACGACGTCGAACTGGCCGTGGAGTCGATCCAGGTCAACCCGGCGCTCGGCATCTCCCAGATCTTCATGGGCGCGCCCGTCACGGTGTACGCCGACGGCCTGATGAGCTACGGCCCCACCCGCAACAAGATCGACCCGCTTGTCGGCACCCGGGTGACCCGGCTGCTCCATCTGGACCTGGTCCCCGGCCTGAAGCCGCTGCTGCTCACCGAGTTCGACGTCGAACCGCAGATCGTGCCCACGGACGCGTTCGTGAAGGTCCTCGCGGAACTCGTCGACACCGGTGACGAGCTGCCGTCGGTCGACGAGCCGGCGCTGCTTCTCGGCCAGTACCTCTCCGCGCTGGAGATCCTCACCGCCGAGGAGGAGGAGGAACTCCACGTACGGATGCTGAAGGGGGCCCTCGCGCTCGGCCACACCCGTGTGGTGTTCAAGCCGCACCCCTCCGCCCCGGCGCGCTGGTCGCGACTGCTGGAGAAGGAGGCCGAGAAGCTGGGCGCGGACCTCACCGTCCTGGACACCCCGGTCCTCGCCGAGGTGCTCTACCAGCGGATGCGGCCCGCGCTGGTCGTCGGCTGCTTCTCCACGGCGCTGCTCACGGCCTCCGCGCTCTACGGCCTGCCGGTCGCCCGCGTCGGGACCGGACCGCTGCTGGACCGGCTCACCCCGTACGAGAACAGCAACCGCGTTCCGGTGACCATCGTCGACGCGCTGCTGCCCGACCTGGCGGACGGCGCCGCGGTCGCCGAGCGGCGCACCGGCATGGACGTGGCGGACCTGACGCGGCTCCTGAGAGCCGTCGGCTTCGCGATGCAGCCGAAGATCTACCCGGACCTGCGTCCGGCGGCCGAGAGCTATCTGACGCACCAGCTCACCGAGGACACCTGGCGCTACTTCAAGCGCAAGCGCCTGACCTCCCTGGCGCTGCCCGGGGCGGTCCCGGCCCAGCTCGCCTTCATCCCGCGCAACGCCACCGTGCGCCGGGTCGCCCGCAGGGCGCGCTCGCTGAAGCGGGCGGTGGGCCGCTGAGGCGGCGAGCGTGTCCCGCGCGGGACACCAGGGGCGGGGCCGGGTCGTGAG
>NZ_JBHYXD010000135.1:0-9131 GCF_042751995.1 Streptomyces sp. NPDC059371
GGGCGGGGGGGGGGGGGCCCGGGCGCCGCGGGGCCCCGCGCCCCCCCCCCCCCCCCCGCAGTCTTGGCCCGCCCGGCGGGGCCCGCCGCGCCGGGGCCGCCGCCGGCCCCCCCCCCCCTCGACGGTCACCGTGTTCCAGTGCCGCTTGTTCATGTGATAGCCGGGGACGATCAGTCCCGGGTGCTGCTCGCGCAGCCGGAGCGCGTCGTCCGGGTCGCACTTCAGGTTGACCGTGAGCGGGCGCCCGTCCAGGTTCGTCAGCGCGAAGAGCTTGCCCAGCACCTTGAAGACCGAGGTCTCGGGGTTGAAGGGGAAGTCCTCGACGGCCGCGTTGAAGGACAGACAGAACGCGCGCAGCTGCTGCGGGGTCACTCCGGCTTCTCCTGCTGCGGGGAGCCCGCCGGGCCGACCGGCTCGACGAGGACCGTGACGATCTTGTTCCGGCGGCCGGCGGCGGCCTCGGCGGTGAGCCGCAGCTCGCGTCCGTCGGGCAGTTCGACCACCGAGGAGGCACCGGCGATGGGTACCCGTCCCAGGGCCTTGGCGAGCAGCCCGCCGACGGTCTCCACGTCCTCGTCGTCGTAGGCCTCGAAGCCGTACAGCTCGCCGAGGTCGCCGATGTCGAGGCGGGCCGTCACCCGGAAGCGGTCGTCGCCGAGCTCCTGGACGGGCGGCAGCTCGCGGTCGTACTCGTCGGTGATCTCGCCGACGATCTCCTCGAGGATGTCCTCGATGGTGACGATGCCGGCGGTGCCGCCGTACTCGTCGATGACGACGGCGACATGGTTGCGCTCCTGCTGCATCTCGCGCAGCAGATCTCCGGCGTTCTTGGTGTCGGGCACGAACGTGGCGGGCCGCATGGCCGTGGACACCAGCTCGGACTCGGCGTCCCGGCTGATGTGCGTCTTGCGGGCCAGGTCCTTGAGATAGACGATCCCGACGATGTCGTCCTCGTTCTCGCCCGTGACGGGTATGCGGGAGAAACCGGAGCGCAGGGCCAGGGTGAGGGCCTGCCGGATGGTCTTGTAGCGCTCGATGACGACGAGGTCCGTGCGGGGCACCATGACCTCGCGCACGAGGGTGTCGCCGAGCTCGAAGACGGAGTGCACCATGCGGCGCTCCTCGTCCTCGATGAGCGACTCCTTCTCGGCGAGGTCGACCATCGCCCGCAGCTCCGCCTCGGAGGCGAACGGGCCGCGCCTGAAGCCCTTGCCGGGGGTGAGCGCGTTGCCGATCAGGATCAACAGCGGCGGGATCGGCCCCATGATCCGGGCGAGCGGCAGCAGGACGTACGCCGCCGCGGTCGCGGTGTTCAGCGGGTGCTGGCGGCCGATGGTGCGCGGCGAGACACCGACCGCGACGTACGACACGAGGACCATGACGGCGATCGCGACCGCGAGTGCCTGCCAGGTCTTGTCGAACTCCTTGAGGCAGGCGAAGACGACGAGCGCGGCGGCCGCCATCTCGCAGACCACGCGGACCAGCAGCGCCACGTTCAGATAGCGCGTCGGGTCCGCCGTGACCTGAGCGAGCTTGGCGCTGCCGCGCCGGCCGCCGCGGACCGCCTCCTCGGCGCGGAAGCTGGAGACCCGCGCGAGGCCCGCCTCCGCGCAGGCGGCGAGCCAGGCGACGACGACCAGGACGATGGCACCGACGACAAGCTGTGGACTCATGACACGGTCGGGGCCGGAGACGGACCCGTGATGCCCTTCTCCGCGCGCCAGCCGTCCACGATGGCGGCCTGGAGGCCGAACATCTCGGCCTTCTCGTCGGCTTCCTCGTGGTCGTAGCCGAGGAGGTGCAGCACGCCGTGAACGGTGAGGAGCTGGAGTTCCTCGTCCATGGAGTGCTGCGTCGGGGCGTCCTTCCCCTGCTGCTCGGCGACCTCGGGGCAGAGCACGATGTCGCCGAGCAGCCCCTGCGGCGGCTCGTCGTCGTCCTTCGACGGCGGGCGCAGCTCGTCCATCGGGAAGGACATGACGTCCGTCGGACCCGGCAGATCCATCCACTGGATGTGGAGCTGCTCCATGGCGTCGGTGTCCACGACGATCACCGAGAGCTCGGAGAGCGGGTGGATGCGCATCCGTGTCAGCGCGTAGCGGGCGATGTCGAGGATCGCCTGCTCGTCGACCTCGGTTCCGGACTCGTTGTTGACGTCGATCGACATGGCGGTGCTGGTCTACTTCCCCTTGTGGCCCCGGCTCTTGTGGGAGCCGTTCTCGGTGCCGTTCTCGCTGTCGTACTTCTCGTACGCGTCGACGATACGGCCGACCAGCTTGTGCCGGACGACATCCTGGGACGTGAGCCGCGAGAAGTGCACGTCGTCGAGGCCCTCCAGGATGTCCTGGACCTGCCGCAGACCCGACTTCGTGCCGCTCGGGAGGTCGACCTGCGTCACGTCACCCGTGATCACGATCTTCGATTCGAAGCCGAGCCGGGTGAGGAACATCTTCATCTGTTCGGGGCTCGTGTTCTGGGCCTCGTCCAGAATGATGAAAGCATCATTCAGGGTCCTGCCGCGCATGTACGCGAGCGGTGCGACCTCGATCGTGCCCGAGGCCATCAGCTTCGGGATCGAGTCCGGGTCGAGCATGTCGTGCAGGGCGTCGTAGAGCGGGCGCAGGTAGGGGTCGATCTTCTCGTAGAGCGTGCCGGGCAGGAAGCCGAGACGCTCGCCGGCCTCGACCGCCGGGCGCGTCAGGATGATCCGGCTGACCTGCTTGGACTGGAGCGCCTGGACGGCCTTCGCCATGGCGAGGTACGTCTTGCCGGTACCGGCGGGGCCGATGCCGAACACGATGGTGTGCTTGTCTATCGCGTCGACGTAGCGCTTCTGATTGAGCGTCTTGGGGCGGATGGTGCGGCCTCGCGAGGACAGGATGTTCTGCGTGAGCACCTCGGCCGGAGTCTCCTGGCCGTCGCCCTCCCCGTTCTCGCTCGCCCTGAGCATGGCGATCGAGCGTTCCACTGCGTCCTCCGTCATGGGCTGCCCCGTGCGGAGCACCAGCATCATCTCGTCGAACAGGCGCTGGACGAGAGCGACTTCACCGGCGTCGCCGACCGCACTGATCTCGTTTCCCCGGACGTGGATGTCGGCCGCCGGGAAGGCCTTCTCGATCGCGCGCAGCAGGGCGTCTCCGGAACCCAGAACGGTCACCATGGGGTGCTTGGCCGGGACGGTGAAGTGCGCGCGCGCCTGCCCCTGTGCGGGGCCGTGAGCTGTGGGTGTCTGAGTCATGGGCCGGCTCTGTAGGCCTGCGTATCCTCCTCGGTCGGCACGCTTGCCACACGGGCAGCCTTGCGTTCCCAGCGTACGTCGCGGCGCACACGGACCCGTAGGGCTTTTCCCGCGGTGACGAGGTCGTGACCTGAGGAGGCCCCTTCAGCCCCTCAGCCCCTCAGACGGAGCGGCCGAAGCCGATCGTCGGTACCGCCCGGCGCAGCGGCCAGGGGCGGGTGACCTCGGGGAGCAGGCCCTCCAGGAAGGCGTATCGGCTCAGGGCCGCCGGGTCCTGGTCGGCGACCGAGTGGACCCGGCGCCACCATGCGGCGATCTCCGACCAGCCGGGCGCCGACAGCGATCCGCCGAATTCCTGGACCGAGAGCGCGGCGGTCAGCCCGGCGAAGGCGAGCCGGTCGGCGAGCGGCCAGCCGGCGAGGGTCCCCGTGACGAAACCGGCCACGAAGACGTCCCCGGCGCCGGTGGGATCCAGTGCCTCGACGGCGATCGCCGGGACCTCGGCGCTCTCACCGGAGCGCCCGTCCACGGCGTAGGCGCCGTCGGAGCCGAGGGTGACGACCGCCAGCGGCACGTGCTCGGCCAGCGCGTGGGCCGCGGCGCGGGGGCAGTCGGCGCCGGTGTAGCGCATGGCCTCCTCGGCGTTCGGCAGGAACGCCTCGCAGTGCGCCAGATCGGCGAGGCCCGCCAGGTCCCAGCGGCCGGTGTCGTCCCAGCCGACGTCCGCGAAGATCCGGGTGCCCCGGCTCGCGGCCTGCTCGATCCAGGGTGCGCGGACGCCCGGGGTCAGCGAGGCGACGGCGGCCCGCGCGTGCGGCGGGGAGTCCGACGCGGGCTCCTCCAGGGGTGCCTCGTGCCCATGGCTGACCATGGTCCGCTCACCCTCGTACGCCATCGACACGGTGACCGGCGAGTGCCAGCCCGGCACGGTCCGCGACGGCGTGAGGTCGATGTGCTCGCCCTGCTCCAGGGCGTCCCAGCAGTACTCGCCGTAGTGGTCGTCGCCGAAGGCGGCGGCGAGGGAGGTCCGCAGGCCGAGACGGGCTAGGGCGGTGGCCATGTTCGCGACGCCGCCGGGGCTCGATCCCATGCCCCGCGCCCAGGACTCGGTGCCGCGCACGGGGGCGGAATCGAGCCCGGTGAAGATGATGTCCAGGAAGACCGTGCCCGTCAGGTAGACGTCCCAGGGCGGGTCACCGGCCGTGCGCAGCGCGGCGAGCGGGTCGACATGGGCCTGGCGGAACGGTCCCTCGCCGTTGATCACGGTGCGCTCCCTGGAGGGTGGTACGGATCTGGCCAGTGTGCACCACACCGCCCGCCCGGGCCCGTGGTCGCCGCCGTGACACCAGCGCTCCACGGGGCACACGGGACGCACCCCCACCCGACCCGCGTCCGGGGGCACCCGGCCGGCGTCCGGGACCCGCCCGCCGTCGGCCGGTCCCGCGTCCGGGACCCCCATCCGCCCACGACGGGGACCCGCTCAAGCCCACGACCGGCCCCCGCTCAGCCGACGTCCGGCCCCCGCTCAGCCGGCATCCGGCCCCCGCTCAGCCGGCATCCGGGCGCCGCTCAGCCGACGTCCGGCCCCGCTCAGCCGACGTCCGGGCGCCGCTCCAGTCCAGGACCGGAGCCCGCTCCCGCCCGTGCCGCCCGGAGCCCCTCCCACCCCGTTCACCTGCGTGGTTCGCCCCGGCGGCCGTCCGCGCGTGTGGCGCCGGCACAGGCCGGGCGGCCGGGTTCGCCCTCCGCTCGGCGGCCGAAAGGACACGTCAATACCCCGGGTGTGCCACAGCAAACAAAGAGTGCCCCAGATCACACCGATACGCCTTCTTCGCGGACCCCCCGCCTTGATACAAATTGCCCGCGCGTTCCTGTCCGTCGACAGCCGCCCCTCCCCCCTCTCTTCTTGAGCCGCTCTCGCACGCCCTGGGAACGCCCGTGTCCGCCCGCACCGCCACGCCCTGGCCCCTCGTCGCCCTTTTCACGGCCGGGTACCTCGCCGCGTACCTCCTCCCCACCACCGTCGGCCGCCTCGACGCGGGGCTCCCGCTGTCGGCCACCCAGGCCGGAGCCGTCGGCAGTGTCCTGCTGCTGAGCTCGGCCTCGGCCGGCTTCCTGCTCGCCTCCCGCGTCGACCGTTTCGGCCCGCGCGCGCTGGCCCGCGCCGGGCTGCTCCTCGCGGCCGCCGGCTACGGCACCGCCGCGCTCTCGGCGGCCGTCCCCCTGGTGGTCGCCGGCGCGGTCGTCGGCGGCTTCGGCTCCGGTGCGGCCACCACGGTCGCCGCGACCGGGATCGCCGGCCGGCCCGATCCCCACCGGGTCACCACCCTGGGTCTGTTCGGCGTCTCCGGCCTCGCGGGCACCCTGTACCTGACCATCCCCCACCTCGGCCCGGGGCACGGTCAGCCGCTCGCCGCGATCGCCTGCACCGCGCTGCTCGCGCTGTCCCTGACGGGCCGCCTTCCCGCCCGCACACCGGCCGACCGCGCCCGGCGCGCCACCGGCCCGCTCCCGCACCGCCGTTCCGGGCTGCTGCTCGCCGCCACGATGCTCTTCTGGTCCCTCGCGCAGAACTCCCTGTGGGGCGTGAGCGGCCGGATAGGCCTGGCGCAGGCGGGGCTCACCGAGGTGAAGGTGGGCGCGGTCTTCGCGGTGGCGCTCGGCACGGGGCTGCTCGGGACGATCGGCGCGGGCGCCCTCGGCCCGCGGCTCGGCCGGGCAGTGCCGATCGGCCTGGGGACGGCGCTGATCGCCGGCTGCATCGCGCTGAGCGCGGCGGCCACCGATCTGACGTCCTTCGCGACGGGCGAGATCGCCTGGAACGCGCTGTACCCGGTCGTGCTCTCGTACGTGATCGGCCTCGCCGCGTCCATGGACCCGCGCGGCCGGTGGGCGGTCCTCGTGGGTTCCGCCTCCTCGCTCGGCACGGCGTGCGGCCCGCTCACCGGCAGCCTGCTGTCCGAGCGGGCGGGCTACCCGGCCATGGGGGCGGTCCTGGCCGCCGGCCTGCTGATCGTCGCCGTCCCGATGACGCTCGTGGCCCTGCGCCCGCGCCGCGTCGGCCAGATCGTCGAGATCCCCGTCCCCGAGATCCCCGTGGCGGAACTCCCCGTCGTGGAGATCCCCATGGCCGAGATCCCCGTCATCGAGATCCCCGTCGTCGGAATCCCGCTGGAGGGTGTGCCAGCTCAGCGGGGCGCGTACGGCACGGCGGGACCCCTGCGCACGGCCGCCGCGCCCGCACCCGATGCCGTGAACGCCTGACTCCCGCGGGTGCCCGCCCGCCCCGAGGAGGGGAGGGTGGGCGGGCGCTCGACGGGCTACGGGCTACGGGCTACGGGCTACGGGCTACGGGCTACGGGCTACGGGCTACGGGAACGCGTACGCCTCGACCTCGGCGATGTACCGCGCCCGCCGCTCCTCGTCGTGCTCCAGGAAGGACGCCTCGAACGAGTTGCGCGCCAGCTCCCGCAGCCTCTCCTCACCGAGTCCGAGGGCCTCGCGCACGGCGCCGAAGTTGTCGCCGGCGTAACCGCCGAAATAGGCGGGGTCGTCGGAGTTGACCGTGCACAGCAGCCCGGCGTCCATCATGGCGGGCAGCGGGTGCTCCGCCAGGACGTCCACGGCGCGCAGCCGTACGTTCGACAGCGGACACAGCGTCAGCGGCACCCGCTCGCGGACCAGCCGCGCGACGAGCTCGGGGTCCTCCATGCAGCGCAGCCCGTGGTCTACGCGCTCGACGCCGAGGACGTCGAGGGCCTCGGTGATGTACGCGGGCGGCCCCTCCTCGCCGGCGTGCGCGACGCGCCGCAGCCCGAGTTCGGCGGCGGCCTCGTACACCGCGCGGAACTTGACCGGCGGGTGGCCGACCTCGGCCGAGTCGAGGCCGACGCCGGTGATCCGGTCGAGGTAGGGCTTCGCGGCCTCCAGGGTGTCCATGGCGGACTCCGCGGACTCGTCGCGCAGGAAGCACATGATGAGCTGGGTGGAGACCCCGTGGGTCTCCTCGCTGCGCCCGAGCGCCCGCCACAGCCCCTCGACGACCGTCCCCATCGGCACGCCCCGGGCGATGTGCGCCTGCGGGTCGAAGAAGATCTCCGCGTGCCGTACGCCCTGGGCGGCGGCGCGCGCGAGATAGGCGTCGGCCAGGTCGGCGAAGTCCGCCTCCGTCCGCAGGACGGCCATGAGCTCGTAGTACAGGTTCAGGAAGGTCTGGAGGTCGTCGAAGAGATACGCCTCGCGCAGCTCCTCGGTGTCCGCGTACGGCAGGGTGACGCCGTTGCGCGCGGCGAGCGCGAAGGCCAGCTCGGGTTCGAGGGTGCCTTCGATGTGCAGGTGCAGTTCAGCCTTGGGGAGGGACATCGAAGCATCGTACGGTTCCTCCCCCGACGTACCGAAAACAGCGTCTTCCCGGCACCGGGCGCCCCGGACCCTGTCCGCCGTGTCCTCGGTGCCGCTTCGGAACCGTGTCCTCAGTGCCGCTTCGGGACCGGCACCCGCACCAGGTCGTGCGCCACCGTCAGCTCGCCGTCGAACCCCGCCGCGCGGGCCTCGTGCTCGAACGCGCCGGGGTCGGGGTAGCGCTGGCTGAAGTGGGTGAGCACGAGGTGCCGCACCCCCGCCTCCTTGGCCACCCGGCCTGCTTGACCCGCCGTCAGATGTCCGTGGTCGGCGGCCAGTTGGTGATCCCCGTCGAGGAAGGTCGACTCGATGACCAGCAGGTCGCAGCCCTCGGCGAGCGCGCCCACTCCCTCGCACAGCCGGGTGTCCATGACGAACGCGAACCGCTGCCCCCGACGGACCTCGCTGACGTCGTCCAGCGTGACGCCCCGCAGCGCGCCCTCCCGTTGCAGGACCCCGACGTCGGGACCCTTGATCCCGTGCTCCCTGAGCCGCTCCGGCAGCATCCGCCGCCCGTCCGGCTCGACCAGCCGGTACCCGAAGGACTCGACGGGGTGGGAGAGCCTGCGCGCCTCCAGGGTGTACGCGGGGGTCGTCGCGAGGACGCCGTCGTCCGCGACCGGCGCCTCGGTCAGCGGCACCGTCTCGCGGTAGGCGGTGGCGTACCGCAGCCGCTCGAAGAAGTGCTGCCCGGAGAGCGGGTAGTGCGCGGTCACCTCGTGCGGGACGCGGTCGAGGTTGATGCGCTGGATCACCCCGCCGAGGCCGAGCGCGTGGTCGCCGTGGAAGTGGGTGACGCAGATGCGGTGCAGGTCGTGCGCGGCGACCCCGGCACGCAGCATCTGGCGCTGGGTGCCCTCACCGGGGTCGAAGAGGAGACCCTCGCCGTCCCAGCGGAGCAGATAGCCATTGTGGTTGCGGTGCCGGGTCGGGACCTGGCTGGCGGTGCCGAGGACCACCAGTTCGCGTGCGGACAAGGCCGGCTATCCCGGCGGCCACTGCATGCCGCGGCCGCCCAGGAGGTGGGCGTGCGCGTGGAAGACGGTCTGGCCGGCGCCGCTGCCGGTGTTGAACACGACGCGGTAGCTCTCCAGTTTCTCCTCGCCCGCGACCTCGCCGGCCTCGCGCAGGACGTCCGCCGCGATCGTGGGCTCGGCGGCGGCCAGGGACGCGGCGTCGGGGTAGTGCACCTTGGGGATGACCAGGATGTGGGTCGGTGCCTGCGGGTTGATGTCGCGGAACGCCACGGTCGTGTCGCTCTCGCGCACCAGCGTCGCCGGGATCTGCCCCGCCACGATCTTGCAGAACAGGCAGTCGTCCCGCGGTTCCCCGCCCGCGTCCCGCCTCGGCTCCTGCGCCATGCGTGTGCCTCCTCACGCCAGCCGATCATTACCTGGGCATGCTAGCGGCCCGGCGGGGGGTGGGGGGTGGGGGGGGGGCGGCGCTGAGGGCGCGGCCCGCCCGCCCCCCGCAGGCCCCCCCAGGCGCCGGG
>NZ_JBHYXD010000135.1:9141-19164 GCF_042751995.1 Streptomyces sp. NPDC059371
ACTCGCGCCGCCGCCGTCCGCCACGCCGGGCGAAGATCACAGCGGTGGCAGCGTGGGCGCGGTCTTCGCCGGGGTCTCCTCCAGGGCGGCCAGCGCGATCCGGACCGCCTCGTCGAGCTGGGTGTCACGGCCGGCCGCGTGGTCCTGCGGCGCCTGGACGACCTCGACGTCGGGATCGACACCGTGGTTCTCGACGTTCCACTCGTACCCCTCCATCCAGAAGGCGTACTTGGGCTGGGTGACGCTGGTGCCGTCGACGAGGCGGTAGCGGCTGTCGATGCCGATGACACCGCCCCAGGTGCGGGTGCCGACCACGGGTCCGATGCCGAGCGCCTTGATCGCCGCGTTGACGATGTCGCCGTCGGAGCCGGAGAACTCGTTGGCGACCGCGACGACGGGACCGCGCGGCGCGTCCTCCGGGTAGCTGTAGGGGCGCAGCCCGCGGGGCAGGTCCCAGCCGACGATCCGCCGGGCCAGCTTCTCCACGACGAGCTGGGAGGTGTGGCCGCCGCGGTTCTCGCGGACGTCCACGACCAGGCCCTCACGGGCCACCTCGACCCGCAGATCGCGGTGGAGCTGAGCCCACCCGGCGCCGACCATGTCCGGCACGTGCAGATAGCCGAGGCGCCCGCCGGACCGCTCGTGGACGTAGGCACGCCGGTCGGCGACCCACGCGTGGTAGCGCAGCGGCTCCTCGTCGGCGAGCGGTACGACGACCGCGTGCCGCGGATCGCCGCCGCCGGAGGGCGAGATCGTCAGCTCGACGGGCTTGCCCGCGGTGCCGACGAGCAGGGGCGCGGGCCCGGCCACCGGGTCCACCGGCCGGCCGCCGACCGCGACGATCGCGTCCCCGGCGCGCACCGCGACACCGGGCGCGGCGAGCGGGGCCCGCGCCTCGGGGTCGGAGGTCTCCGAGGGGAGGATCCGGTCGATGCGCCAACTGCCGTCCTCGTGACGGGAGATGTCCGCGCCGAGGAGTCCCTGTGCCCGGTCCCCGCCGCTCCAGCCGCCGCGCGGGGTGACGTAGGCGTGCGAGGTGCCGAGTTCGCCCTGGACCTCCCACAGCAGGTCGACGAGGTCGTCGTGGGTGGCGACCCGCTCCAGGACCGGCCGGTACCGGTCGAGGACACCGTCCCAGTCGACACCGCCGAGGTCCGGGCGCCAGAAGTTGTCCCGCATGAGGCGGCCCGTCTCGTCGTACATCTGGCGCCACTCGGCGGCCGGGTCGACGTACTGGCGCACCCGTGACAGGTCGACGGTGATGTTCGTGTCGCTCTCGTCGTCGTTCGAGGCGCGCCGGTCGCTGGGGACGACCTTGAGCTTTCCGTCGGTCCACAGCAGGACCCGCTTGCCGTCGCCGGTGACGGTGAAGTGGTCGGCGTCGGCGGCGAGATGCTCGATGCGCTGCTGGGCGAGGTCGTACCGCTCCAGTTCGGTCTTGGGGTCCGGGTCGTCCGGGGTGGCGCGGGAGGCGCCGAGGACGCCGCGCACGGGGTGGCGCAGCCACAGCAGCCCGTCCTTGGCGGCGCGCAGCGTGGAGTAGCGGGCGGCCTCGACGGGGAACGGCACGATCCGGTCGGCGAGTCCGTCCAGGTCGATGCGGGTGCTGGGGGCGCCCTCGCTGTCGGGCGTCTCGTCCTTGTCGGGCGCCTCGAAGGGCCTGCCGTGCCGCTGGGGTCCGAAGGGCGACGGGGTCGTGGCTGCCAGGGTGATCAGATACGGCCGGGAGCCGCCGACGAAGGCCAGGTCGAAGACGTGCTCGTCGTAGACGGGGTCGAAGGCGCGGGCCGACAGGAAGGCGAGGTGTTTGCCGTCGAGGGTGAACGCCGGCGCGTAGTCCCGGAAGCGCAGCGGGGTCGCCTCGGTCACCGACAGGTCGGTGGTGTTGGCGAGCTTGAGCTGGCGCAGCGGGCGGGGGCCGGGGTGCGACCAGGCGAGCCAGGCAGAGTCGGGCGAGAAGACGAGGCCGCTGACCTCGCCGTCCTCGCCGCGGTCGACCTCGCGGACCTCGCCGCTCTCGCGCTCGACGAGCAGCACGCGCCCGTCGTGCGAGGCGACGGCGGCGCGGCTTCCGTCGGGCGCCATGGCGAGGCCGAGGACCCGGCCGAGCGCGCCGGCGGCGAGCCGTCGCGGGGTGGCGCCGGGGGCGACTCCGGTGGCGGGGGCGAATTCGAGGGCGTCGTCGCCCTCCGCGTCGGTCACCCACACGACGTGTTCCTCGCCCTCGGCGCGGAAGGTGCGGGGCAGCCGGGCGCGGACGCCGGGTTCGGCGGCGAGCGCGCGGGCCGGTCCTGAGCGGTGGGTGACCCAGTGGACGGCGCCGCGCACGGAGACCGCGCTGCCGCGTCCGGTGTGGTCGGGCGCGGCGGCGGAGAACCAGCGCGAGGCGCTCACGGGGTGCGGCTGCTGGTCGACGCGCTGGCCGCCGAGCCGCAGGTCGAGGCGGCGCGGCTCGGCGCCGTCGAGGCCGTCCAGGAGCCACAGTTCGCCGCCGGACGCGTACACCACACGGGTGCCGTCGGTGGCGGCGTGGCGGGCGTAGAAGGAGTCGAGGGGGGTGTGGCGGCTCAGGCCGGATCCGTCGGCGAGGGAGGAGTACAGGGCGCCGACGCCCTCGTGGTCGGAGAGGAACGCGATCCGCTCGCCGGCCCAGAAGGGGTATTCGATGTTGCCGTCGATGTCCTCGTGCAGCCGGACGAACTCTCCGTCGCCGTCCCGGTCGATCCACAGCTTGCCCGCCGTGCCGCCCCGGTACCGCTTCCACCAGGCGGCCTCGCGTCCCATCGGGGCGGACAGCAGGACGACACCGTTCTCGCCGTGGGCGACGTCGCCGACGGGCCCGTACGGGAGGGTCGCCGCGGGGCCGCCGTCGAGCGGGACGGACCGGGCCCAGGTGCGGCGCAGGCTGGCCTGTCCCTGGGTGCTGAGGGCGAGTACCTGTCCGTCGGAGGTCCAGCCGCGCACCTGGGTCTTCACGCTGCCCCAGTGGGTCAGCCGTTTCGCGGGACCGCCGTCCAGGGAGGCCGCGTGGACCTCGGGGGCGCCGTCACGCGTCGACGTCCAGGCGACGGTCGTACCGTCCGGGGAGATGCGTGGATGGCTGACCGGGACGTTGTCGGCGCTGATCCGCCAGGCGCGGCCCCCGCCGTCGACCGGGGCGGCCCAGATGTCGTCCTCGGCCGTGAAGACGACCAACTCGCCGTGCAGATGCGGAAACCGGATGTACGCGGAGGCTGCGGAATCGGTCACCCGGTCACCCTATGCAGCCGCGCGTGGCCCGGGTAGAGGTTCGAATCACTTGATCCGCGTACGGTTCGCCAGGTCACTTGCCCTGCGAGGGCCAGCAGGTGGGGTCGCCCTTGCACCACATCGTCTTCGTCACGGTGACGGTGACGGTGGGGTTGGGCTGCCCGTTGGTGGGGTGGTAGGTGACCGGCGGGGTGGGTCCGGCACCGCAGTCGCCGAGGCCCTTGACGTGGAAGATCTGCTTTCCGCCGACGGTGGCGCGCAGATCGCCGCGCACGCAGGCCCCGTTGACGGCGCGGGTGACCTTGCCCTTGACGGTGATGGCCCGGCCGTCGCCGGTCTGGCCCTGGCAGTCGACGGTCGCCACGGTGCTCTCGCTCGGCGAGTGCGACTTCCCCGGCGTGTAGGCCTTGCCCGCGTTGCCCAGGCTCGCGGTGCAGGTGAGCCACCTCACGTCCACGTGCCGGTTGTCCAGCTCGCGGGTCGCCGTCTTGTCGGTCGTGTAGGCGACGGTCGCGGTGCTGAGTCCGTCCATGGGCTCGCACCCGGTCACGGCGAACACTCCGGCCGCTCCCAGCCCGACGGCCGTCAGGACCCGCCCGCGCCTCGTCCGGTGTCCGGAATACCTCGAAGCCCCCATGGACGGCAGCGTGCCACCGTGTGGCGACGCGCGGTAGACCGCATGCGGCCATCGGGGGCACAACCACCCGAAGGTGTTGCCCGGCGGGCCGGGAAGGCCATAAGGTTCCCGCCTCCCCCGGCCCCGGACGGCTTCCGACCGGCCGTCAGCCGAGCATCAGCAGCCACTCCTGGAGTTCCACCAGGTTGCCCTCGGGGTCCTTGAGGTGGGCGACGCGCATGCGGTCCGTCATGGGGGCCGGGCCGTGCAGGAGGTCCGCGCCGCGCGAGACGACCTGCTCGCAGTAGGTGTCGAGGTCGTCGACCCGCAGCACCACCAGCGACCGGTGTCCGGTCACGGCGTCGCCGAGCTCACCCAGTATTTCCGTCATCATGGCCCGGTCCTGGAGGGCGATGCCCGCGGACCCGGTGACCGGACTGAACTTCTCGTACGGTCCCTCGGCCGCGCCCGACTGGGGCTTGAGGCCGAGGACTTCGGAGTAGAAGCGGTAGCAGACGGCGAAGTCGGAGACGAGCAGTCGTACCTGAGCGAGTTCCATGGGTTCCTCGTTCGATGCGCGGATGTCAGGTCGTGCCGACGGCGGGCGGGTCAGGACCAGCGGCCGCTGCGGGCCAGCAGCAGCGCGGTCGCCACGGTCCCGGCCGTCGAGGTGCGCAGCACCGTGCGCCCCAGGTGGAAGGTCTTCGCGCCGGCCTCGGTGAAGAGGGCGACCTCGTCGGCGGAGATGCCGCCCTCGGGGCCGACCACCAGGACGATCTCACCGGAGGCGGGCAGCGGGGCGGTCGCGAAGGGCTCGGTGCCGAGGGCGGTGTCCTCGTGGAGCACGGCGCCGAGATCGGCTTTGGCGAGAAGTGCGGCAACCTGCTTGGTCGTCATCGCGTCCGCGACCTCCGGGAAGCGTGCGCGCCGGGACTGTTTGCCGGCCTCCCGGGCGGTGGCGCGCCATTTGCCGAGCGCCTTCAGACCCCGCTCGCCCTTCCACTGAGTGATGCAGCGGGAGGCGGCCCACGGGACGATCGCGTCGACGCCGGTCTCGGTCATGGTCTCGACGGCCAGCTCGCCCCGGTCCCCCTTGGGCAGGGCCTGGACGACCGTGATGCGCGGTTCCCCGGGCGGCTCCTCGGTGACCGTGCCCATCCGCACGATCAGCCGGTCCTTGCCCTCGGTGCCGAGGACCACGCACTCCGCCCGGCGCCCGGTCCCGTCGGTGAGCACGACGTCCTCACCGCTGTGCAGCCGTTTCACGGAGACGGCGTGCCGTCCCTCGGGTCCGTCGAGGACATGGCGTCCCTCGCCGTCCGTGTCGAAGTGCTCGACCAGGAACACCGGTGCCGTCATCGGGCCGCACCCTCTTCCGGGATCTCGGCGGCGGCCGACAACGCTGTCTCGGCCGCCGCGATTTCTGCGTTCAGTACCTCCACGAGCTGCCCGGCGGGCAGGTCGCGGGCCATGCGGTGGCCCTGCCCCGCCCACAGTGCCATGCCCTGCGCGTCGCCCGCCTTGGCCGCCGCCTTGCGCAGCGGCAGGGTGAGGTGGTGGACCTCGGGGTAGGCGGCGGGGGCGTACGGGCCGTGCTCGCGCATGAAGCGGTTGGCCAGCGCCCGCGCCGGGCGTCCGGAGAAGGCGCGCGTGAGCTCCGTGCGTACGTAGAGGGGGTCGGTCAGCGCCTGCTTGTGCACGGCGCTCGCGCCGGACTCGGGGGTGGCGAGGAAGGCGGTGCCGAGCTGGGCCGCGTCCGCGCCCGCGGCGAGGACGGCGGCGATCTGGCTGCCGCGCATGATGCCGCCGGCCGCGACGACCGGGATCCCCACCCTCTCGCGGACCTGCGCGACCAGTGTGAGCAGGCCGACGCCCGTGCCGTCCGTCTCGGGGTTGTCCCGGTGGGTGCCCTGGTGTCCGCCGGCCTCGATGCCCTGCACGACGACCGCGTCGGCGCCGGCCCGCTCCGCACCGAGGGCCTCCTCGGCCGTGGTGGCGGTGACCAGGGTGAGGGTGCCGGCGCGCCGCAGCGACTGGAGCACCTCCGGCTTCGGGACGCCGAAGTGGAAGGAGACCGCCGCCACCGGGTTGTCGAGGAGGACGGCGAGTTTGGCGTCGTAGCCGTCGTCGCGGCCGCTGTCCGGGTCCCCGAGCTCGGTCTCGTACCAGGCGGCCTCACCGGCGAGCTGGTGCGCGTACACCTCGACCGCGGCGGCGTCCGCGTGTTCGGGCTGCGGGAGGAACAGGTTGACGCCGAAGGGACGGCCGGTCAGCCCGCGCAGTTGCTTGATCTCCTGGTACATGCCGTCGGCGGTCTTGTACCCCGCCGCGAGGAAGCCGAGCCCGCCGGCCTCGGACACGGCGGCCGCGAGCTGCGGGACGGAGACTCCGCCCGCCATGGGGGCCTGCACGATCGGGTGAGGGAAGAGATCGGTCAGCGCGGAGGACATGACGGCATGTTGTCACGTCCCCCGGACAAGTCCGAATCCGGTCGTCCGGCCGGATACGGCCTCCGACGTGGAGGGCACGGGGCGCTTCGGGCCCCGTGCCCCGCCTGGATCAGCGGCCGTTGAAGGCGTCCTTCAGCCGGGAGAAGAGCCCCTGCTGACCGGGCTGGAACTGACCGGTGGGCCGCTCCTCGCCACGCATCTGCGCCAGCTCGCGCAGCACCCGCTCCATCTCCGGGTCGAGCTTGGTCGGCGTGGTGACCTCGACGTGCACGATGAGGTCGCCGCGGCCGCCGCCGCGCAGGTGCGTGACACCCCGGCCGTGCAGCGGGATCGACTGACCGGACTGCGTGCCCGGACGGATGTCGACCTCCTCCATCCCGTCGAGGGTCTCCAGCGGCACCTTGGTGCCGAGGGCCGCCGCGGTCATCGGGAGGGTGACCGTGCAGTGCAGGTCGTCGCCGCGCCGCTGGAACATCGAGTGCGGCAGTTCGTGGATCTCCACGTACAGGTCGCCGGCGGGGCCGCCGCCGGGGCCGACCTCGCCCTCGCCCGCGAGCTGGATGCGGGTGCCGTTGTCCACACCGGCCGGGATCTTGACCGTGAGGGTGCGGCGGGAGCGGACCCGGCCGTCGCCCGCGCACTCGTGGCACGGGGTCGGGACGACGGTGCCGAAGCCCTGGCACTGCGGACACGGCCGCGAGGTCATGACCTGGCCCAGGAAGGACCGCGTCACCTGGGACACCTCGCCGCGACCGCGGCACATGTCACAGGTCTGCGCGGCGGTGCCGGGCGCGGCGCCCTCGCCGTTGCAGGTGCCGCAGACGACGGCCGTGTCGACCTGGATGTCCTTCGTGGTGCCGAAGGCCGCCTCGTCGAGCTCGATCTCCAGCCGGATCATGGCGTCCTGGCCACGGCGGGTGCGCGAGCGCGGTCCGCGCTGCGACGCCGTGCCGAAGAACGCGTCCATGATGTCCGAGAAGTTCCCGAAGCCGCCCTGGCCGAAGCCACCGGCGCCGCCGCCCTGCTGGGACAGCGGGTCACCGCCGAGGTCGTAGACCTGCTTCTTCTGCGGGTCCGACAACACCTCGTACGCGGCGTTGATCTCTTTGAACCGCTCCTGCGTCTTCGGATCGGGATTGACGTCCGGGTGCAGCTCGCGAGCGAGCCTCCGGAACGCCTTCTTGATCTCGTCCTGGGACGCGTCGCGGCGCACGCCGAGTACGGCGTAGTAGTCCGTGGCCACTTACGACTCCGCCAGGATCTGTCCGACGTACCGTGCCACCGCTCGTACCGCTCCCATCGTTCCCGGGTAATCCATGCGGGTCGGGCCGACCACGCCGAGTTTGGCTACTGCCTCGCCGCCCGAACCGTAGCCGACGGAGACCACGGACGTGGAGTTGAGTCCCTCATACGCGTTCTCGTGCCCGATTCGCACGGTCATGCTCGAATCCCCGGCCTCTCCAAGCAACTTGAGGAGCACGACCTGCTCCTCCAGCGCTTCGAGCACCGGCCGGATGGTGAGAGGGAAGTCATGTCCGAATCGCGTGAGATTGGCGGTACCGCCGATCATCAGGCGCTCCTCGGTCTCCTCGACCAGTGTCTCCAGCAGTGTGGAGAGCACCGTCGAGACCGTACCCCGGTCCTCCGCCTCGAAGGCTTCCGGGAGGTCCTGGACGAGCTGCGGGACGTCCGCGAAGGGACGCCCCGCGACCCGGCTGTTGAGCCGGGCCCGCAGGTCCGCCAGCGACGTCTCACCGAACGGCGCCGGGCAGTTGATCATGCGCTGCTCGACCCGGCCGGTGTCCGTGATCAGCACGAGCATCACCCGCGCGGGAGCCATCGACAACAGCTCCACGTGACGCACGGTCGAACGGGTCAGCGAGGGGTACTGCACGACGGCCACCTGCCGGGTGAGCTGCGCGAGCAGCCGCACGGTCCGGCCGACGACGTCGTCCAGGTCGACGGCGCCGTCCAGGAAGTTCTGGATGGCGCGGCGCTCGGGCGCGGTCATCGGCTTGACGCCCGCGAGCTTGTCGACGAAGAGGCGGTACCCCTTGTCCGTGGGGATGCGCCCGGCACTGGTGTGCGGCTGGGCGATGTAGCCCTCGTCCTCCAGGACCGCCATGTCGTTGCGGACGGTCGCCGGCGAGACGCCGAGACGGTGCCGCTCGGTGAGCGCCTTGGAGCCGACCGGCTCCTCGGTGCCCACGTAGTCCTGGACGATGGCGCGCAGCACCTCGAGCCTGCGTTCACTGAGCATCGCGCACCTCCAGAAGTCGACTCGGTGGTCTTCGTGGCCTTCGTGGCATTCGCCTGGCACTCAGCGCACACGAGTGCCAGCGTTCCCCGGCCCAGTGTACGGCCGTGAGGCACGCCCCGGGCAAGGGCGGGCCTGCGATGTCGTGCACGGCACCCGGTCACCGTTAGCGTCGCCGCATGAGGCTGACTTGGGAAGAGCTCGGGTGGGAAAGGGTGGCGCCCCGGGTGGGGCGACGGCGGCTTCCGGACTGGGACTGCACGGCGGGGCTCGTCGTCGGCGAGGAGGCGGCGCTGATGATCGACGCCGGGTCGAGCCTCGCGGAGGGCGCCGCACTGCGCGCCGATGCGCGGGTCCTGACCGGCGCGGGTGTGACCCATATCGCGCTCACCCACCCTCATTTCGACCACGTTTTCGGCGCGGCCGCCTTCGCGGGCGTGGAGATCTTCGTCGCCGGCGGCTCGTCGGAGGCGTACGTACGCGGCCGCGAGGAGCTGCGCGCGGACGCGGTGCGCAACGGTCTCGACCCGCGGGCCGCGGAGGAGGCGGCCGACTCCCTCGTACGGCCCCACCGCTCCGTCCGGAGCACCTGGGACCTGGATCTCGGCGGCGTCGGGGTCCGGCTGGTGCGGACGGGCGAGGGCCACACCGCCCACGACCTCGTGGTCGTCGTGCCGGGCGACCCGGCGGTGGTGTTCTGCGGCGACCTGGTCGAGGAGTCGGGCGAGCCGCAGGCGGGCCCCGACGCCGTACCGTCGCGCTGGCCCGCGGCTCTCGACCGGCTGCTCGCGCTGGGCGGTGAGGAGGCGCTGTACGTCCCCGGGCACGGGGCGGTGGTGGACGCCGCGTTCGTACGGTCCCAACGGGACGCCCTGGCCGAGCGTTTCGGCGTGTCGCGGTGAGCGTCGCCGGGCTTCTCCTATCGTCATCCGAATGCGCCAGTACTCTCCGGACCTGACCCCGCCGTGGAAGAGGTCCCAGCCCGTGCCCGAGGTCCCGGCGGACCCGGGTCTGGTCGTCGAGGAGCCCGGCACCGGCTTCTGCGGCGCGGTGATCCGCTGCGAGGCGGGCACGGTGACTCTGGAGGACCGCTTCGGCAAGCACCGGGTGTTCCCGCTGGAACCGCGCGGCTTCCTGCTGGAGGGCAGGGTGGTGACCCTGGTCCGCCCGACGGCCTCCGCGCCGGTGCGCCCCAGCCGTACGGCGTCCGGCTCGGTGGCGGTCCCCGGCGCCCGCGCCCGGGTCGCACGCGCCGGGCGCATCTACGTCGAGGGCCGTCACGACGCCGAACTGGTCGAGCGGGTCTGGGGCGACGATCTGCGCGTCGAGGGCGTGGTCGTGGAGTACCTGGAGGGGGGGGGGCGCCGACCGCGCCGGCGGCGCCGCGGGAGAGCCCCCCCCCGCCCCCCCCCCCGGCGGCGCCGGGAGGCCCACCGAACCGGGGCTCGGAG
>NZ_JBHYXD010000136.1:0-18986 GCF_042751995.1 Streptomyces sp. NPDC059371
GGAACCCGCCCCGAACCCGTCCCCCACCCCCAGGCCGACCTGCCCTACACCCGCGGCGACACCTTCGTGCTCTACACCGACGGCCTCATCGAACGCCCCGGGGAGGACATCGACGTCGGCCTGCAACGCCTCACCGACGCGCTCGCCCACCACGCCCACCACGAACCCGAACGCCTTGCTGACGCCCTGCTCGCGGACCTCGGCGTCAGCAGCAGCGCCCGCGACGACGTCGCCCTGGTCGTCATCCGCCTATGACCCACGCGCCACCGGCGCCGCATCACGCCACCACAAACGCCCCGATCACACCTGCGATCCGAACCCGGCGTGGCCATGCCGAGCGTGTCTGAAAGATCGTGTAAGGCCGTGATGTCGAATCCTGGCCCGGGGCTCAGGCTCGGGCCCTTGGGCCGGGTGGATCGGACGAGTCATGGCAGACAAAGACGAAGCGGCCGCGTCCGTGGCCAGCAACGAGATGGTTGACGAGGTCGTCGAGCGACTGCTCGACAAGGCTGACGCCTCCGGGGCGGCCCTGCTCGGTGAGGGCGGGTTGCTGACGGAGATCACCCGGGCCGTGCTGGAGCGGGCCCTGGAAGCCGAGATGAGCGAACACCTCGGCTACGAACGCGGAGATCCCGCAGGTCACGGCTCAGGGAACTTCCGCAACGGGACTTCGCCCAAGACCGTCCTCACCGGCGCAGGGCGGTCACGCTGGCGGTTCCACGGGACCGCAACGGCGATTTCGAACCGCGCATGGTCCCCAGAATGCCCGTCGGCTCGCCGGGTTCAACGACCGTATCCTCCCCCTCTATGCACGCGGCATGAGCGTGCGCGACATCCGCTCCCACTTCGCCCAGATCTACGACGTCGAGGTCAGCCCCGACCTGATCAGCAAGGTCACCGACGCTCTGGTCGGCGAGCTCGTGAGTTGGCAGAACAAACCCCTCGATGCTGTCTGGCCGATCATCTACATCGACGCGTTGTGGGTGAAAATCCGCTCGGGGTCGGTGACTTCGAAGCCGGTCTACCTGGCCGTCGGAGTCGACATGGACGGCCGCAAAGACGTCCTGGGGCTATGGGTCGGTTCCGAGGGTGAGGGCGCGACCACGTGGACGGCAGTGCTGTCCGAGCTGCGGAACCGCGGCATCGAGGACGTCTGCATCGTCGTTTGCGATGGCCTGAAAGGCCTGCCCGACGCGATCACCGCGACCTGGCCCAAGGCCACCGTCCAGACCTGCGTGATCCACTTGACCAGAGCATCGCTCCGACTGTCATCAGCGCGGGACCACCCCAAACTGATGCCGGTCCTCAAGGCGACCCCCTCCTGGGTAGGGTGCGCGCCTCCGTACCGGATTCGTTCCAGCATCTGGTGGAACGACGTGCCGGTCCGGGCAGAGGCCGGTTCATGCAGCGAAAGCATCGGTAGTGGTTGCCTTTCTCGTGCATGGGCGTTGCAGCCGGTGTGAGGGGCAGGCGGGGTGTGTGCTGTCCGGCCCAGCTGATTGGGCGAGCGCGTCACGCTCTTCTGTGCTCGGAGCTCGGAGTAGAAGAGGGCCGTAGTCTTGGGGAGCTGGAGGTGGAAGGTGAGTTCGTCGCCGCTGCATCGGCGGTCACGTTCAGCACGCGGGTCCCAGGCCGCGGTCTGTCTGGTGGCCTACTCGATTGACGGTGCAGTCGGCCGCGGGAACCGCCCCGCCAGGAGAGTTGTTGGACTGCAGCGGGTTGAGTGGGCCAGCAGTGGGCCAGCAGTGGCAGTGGGGTGCGTGGCCGCCCCTTGGCATCGTGGCGCGAAGGTGCAGAGGCGGCAGGGCGGGTGAAGAGGGGGCTCGGTGCCCGTCCTCCGCGGCCTGGCAGCCGCATCTCAGCCGCTGATCTGCGGGTGCGCGGACGAGCCGCCGATCGCGATCTTGCGGGCCTTGGCGCGCTCGGCGATGGGGATCCGCAGGGTCAGTACCCCTGCCTCGTAGTCGGCCGTGATGCGCTCGGTGTCCAGCGTGTCGGCTAGGACCAGTTGGTGGCGGGAGAAGACGCCCAGGGGCCCCGCTCGGAGAGCTCCATCTGCACATCGTCGGCCTTCGTGACCGGCCGGCGCTCGACCTTGACGGTGAACGCGGTTCCGCGCCTCGACGCGCCGCAGCGCCCGCCCCGAGTCATCGCCTGGGAGGGGTGCGTCCCGTCTTGGACGGTCGTGAGGCGTCGGCGAGGTCGGCGCCGGTGGCGGCGTCACGCTGGGACCGACCGGTACCGTGCCAGTCCAGACACATGACGGTCGCGTCGTCCTGCAGGTGGCCGTTGTTGGCGTCGATGATCGCCGCGATGAGGATGCGGGCGGCCTCGCGAGGATGCAGTTCGCGGGTGCGCACGATCAGTTCCGAGAGGTCGAGGTCGTTGGCGTTGCGCTCCAGCATGCCGTCGGTGAGCATCACCAGCCTGTCGCCCGGCCACAGGTCCAGCGATTGGACCCGGTAGGTGTGAGGGGGATAGAAGCCGAACGGCAAATCGACCTTCGGGGTGATCTCCCGCACCCGGCCGTTCCGAATCCGCAGCGGCCAGGGGTGCCCAGCGTTGATGAACTCGGTCTTGCCGTCGATCAGGCTGATGCGCAGGAGCTGGCCGGTGACATAGCCTTGGCGGCCATGCTCGAGCATGGCCTGGTCGGCCTGGCGGGCCTGTTCGGCGAGGTCGGCGCCGGCCCGCCGCGCCCGGCGCAGGGCGCCCACCAGGAGTGTGGCCAGGAGTGCGGCGTCGACGTCGTGACCCATGGCGTCGGTGACGGAGAGCTGGACCGTGTCCCGGTCGATCACGTAGTCGAAGGTGTCACCCCCGACGTGGTCGGCCGGCTCCAGCGCCCCGGCCACCGCGAACTGTGCCGCCTCGCACGCCAGCGACGCCGGGAGCAGCCGGTGCTGGATCTCGGCGGCCAGGCTCAGCGGGGTGGTACGGCGGCCCCACTGGTACACGTCGGTGTAGGACCGGTTGGCGACGACGATGTATGCCAGGGCGTGAGCGGTCTCGCTGATCTCCCGCATCACCTGCGCGCTTGGCGCTGTGGGCAGGAACAGTTCGAGGAGGCCGATGGCGTCGCCGCGGTTGGTCACCGGGGCGACGATCCGCATCAGCGTGCCCTTGTTCTGTACGTCCGGCCGCTGGGTGCGGATCACGTCGTCATACAGGGTGCCCCGCAATGTGATCCGCTGGGCGGGTTCATCGGTGTCGATGCTGCCCGCCACTCCCAGCCGTACAACCGAGCTGCCGGTGAAATCGGTGATGAGGAACGACACCGACACCGCCCCGAGGTGCTCCTTGAGCATGCGTGCGACCACGTCGAGTGATTCCACCGGCGCCGCGGCCTCCGCAGCCTCCAACGTCCCTGCCAATGTCATTGCCCTGCCCCTGGGGCTCCCGCCCTCATGAGAACGAGAAGCCCGTCGGCGGTCCGGCCCTGCTGCGGTCACAGCGACTCCTCACTGCTCGATGACGTCCCAGAACTCTGTGCCGGAGATCACATTGCACCACGGGATCCCGGCTCCCGGAGCGCGCCTACCCACCGGTCATCTCGGACCAACCGGCACCCGCCTCGATGTGTCACAAACCCTCATCGCTGGCAGCGCCACACAGCAACGCACGTGCGTGAATGTCAGGCGACCACCACACACCTGACAGATCGGTCTCGCGCAAATCTGCGTCGCAGAGGTCGGCGGTCGTGAAGTCGTCCAGGAGCGCGGCGGTGGCAGATTCGTTGAGGAGAGACAAACGGTCCGGCTCGTCCGTCCACTCCCGCGGCAGATACAACTGCCACTCCAGCGGGCACGAGGCGGTGTCGGTGGCGGCATGGACACTGACCGCGACCTGGCAGTTCGCCCGTTTGCCGACCGCAGAACGCGACCACGAAGTGCTTCGCGAGCGCCGCACCGCAGGCGTACGGGAACTGCTCGGCGAACTCGTCCTGGGCCCGGTCCAGGCACGGCTCAATGCCTGGGACGTCGCCCGGTGGGCCGAAGCCCGTCGCCGCACGCTCGCATCACCCCGCTACCTGAACCTGCTGGAAGACTTGGAGTCCCTCACCGAAGCGCCGCCCCTGCGCGCGCCAAGGCAGCCAGCAAACCCGGGAAGGTCCTCGGCAAGGCCCTGCGGAAGGAGTACCGCCGCCTCGCCGGACGCATGGAACCAGCGTTCGACATGGCACCCGGTCCCGAGCGCGATGCTGCGATCCACCACGCCCGCAAGGCCGTCAAGCGCCTCCGCTACGCCGCGGAGGCGGCCCGCCCGGCCTTGGGCGGACCCGCGCGGCGGCTCGGCAAGCGCGCCAAGGCCGTACAGCAGGTGAGCGGAGCCCAGCACGACAGCGTGGTGACGCGGGAGGCCGTGCTCCGGCTCGCCGTTTCCGCCCACGCGGCGGGGGAGCCCGGCTTCACCTGGGGCGTCCTGCACGGCCGGGAAGGAGCCACGGCCGACGCCCGTGAGCGACAGCTTCCGCAGGCCTGGGCCAAGGCCCGCGCGGCGGCGCGGAGCAAGGCTCTGCGGTCCTGAGGCCGCGGAACCGGCGGAACCGGTGAACTGGGGAAGCACCGGCCAGGGGGGAGCGGGGACCGGGGGAGCGTCGTGTGGGCCGCACGGGGGCGGGTAGCCGAGTCCCATGATTCGACGCCGCCCCGGCGTCGACCCGAGGAGGAGAGAGGTATCAGCGTGTCCGCTTCCCTGGTGGAGACTGTCGACATCCAGGCCCCCGTGTCCGACGCCTGGGATCTGTGGAGCGATGTGACTCGGTGGCCGTGCTTCCTGAGCCACGTCCGTCTGGTGGAGCCGCTGGACGAACGCCGGTTCGCCTGGCAGCTGTCCCTGCCGGGCGCGGACAAGAACTTCGTCGCCGAACTGACCGAAGTAATCCCCGGGGAGCGGATCGCCTGGCACACCACCCAGGGCGTCCACCACGCCGGTGTCGTGACGTTCCACCCTCTGAGCGACACCTCGAGCCGCGTCGCCCTGCAGATCGAGTACGACCCGAAGGGATTCGTCGAGCACTTCGGCGCACTCACCAACCTCGACTCGGTCCTGGCCAACTACGACCTCGGCGAGTTCCAGAAGCTCGCCGAGACCGCAGCCACCACCTGACGCCCCGCAGGCCGCGCCAGCGGCGCCGAACGCGGCCCGGAGACAACCGAGTCGACCGTTACCGGCCTCCGCTGAGCACGCGCCGCCTGACACTCCCAGCCAGTCACCTGCCCCCTCGTGGAACCCCGCGGCAGGAAGGCCGCCCCGGCATGGTTTTGCCCAGGGACGCCGGGACACTCGGCACGTCTTGGTGTCCGCGACCGGGCACTCCGACCGCAGTGCACGGCAGACGCCTGACCCGTCGGCGAGGAAGCCGGCGGCAAGATTTCCTCGTTGGTTTCACGCGGCCGCCAGCCGAATGACGGTGCCGCCCGGCTAGGCGACAGCAGCGTTTTCAGTCGCCGCCGTTCCCGCCCGGAATGGTCAGGCGGCTTGGGCCAGTTCGGCGCGACCGAACAGTGGCTCCTCCGTGAACCCGATCGTCGCCCTCTGACGCCCGCTCACCCAGGCGCCAAGACGCCCTCGATGCCGGTCAGCCCAGGCCAGTGGACGCCACGTTGGCGTCATGGCCGGAGGAAGGAAACCGGACTGCCGGCTGGTGGCTGGGCTGTGGACGCCGAAGGGTCGCTCTCGGCCGGCTGGCCGAAAAGGCGGGCCGGGCCTAGCCCAATGGAAATTCCTGGCCCGTTCTCCGCTCAGTGACGTTCTGGAACTGGAATCCATGCTGCTGAGTGTCCAGGGCAGGGGGCCTGCTGGCGCGGCTTGCGAGCCCTGGCGGAGACCGACGGGCGGCTCTTCGCCGAACACCTGGACCTCCTTGTCACGTGAGCCGACTGCCAGTCCGCTGTGCTGGAACGACTCCGTCTGGCTGCCGTCGAAACGGCCTCGGTCGTGTGGCGCCCTTGCGCGGGAGTCATCTAAGGACTTACACACCCTCCGCTTTCATGCCTGGTATGTGTCGATTATGTATGCCGGGTACTCGGTGCGGCGTGCTGCCCGGCAGCCTTGACCGTCGTTGACACCGGGGCGGATGGGAGCGCGGAAGCCCGCTCCGACCACGGGATCGTGTTCGGTCCTAGGCGGCGTGGTGACCGAGGAGGATCTATGAAAGCGCTGGCATGGCACGGGAAGCGGGACGTACGCGTGGACACGGTTCCGGATCCCGAGATCCAGGATCCGACCGACGTGATCATCAGGGTGACGACGACCGGGCTGTGCGGTTCCGATCTGCACCTGTACGAAGTCCTGGGACCGTTCCTCGACGTCGGCGACATCTTGGGCCACGAACCGATGGGGATCGTCGAAGAGGTCGGCTCCGAAGTGGTGAACGTCCTCAAGGGCGACCGGGTGGTCGTACCGTTCAACATCTCCTGCGGTACCTGCTTCATGTGCAAGGAGGGCCTGCACTCGCAGTGCGAGACCACCCAGGTCCACAGTCAGGGAAGCGGCGCGGCCCTGTTCGGATATACGAAACTCTACGGTCAGGTCCCCGGGGGGCAGGCCGAGTACCTGCGCGTACCGTTCGGCAACACACTGCCCATCGCCGTCCCCCCGGGGCCTCCGGACGAACGGTTCGTCTATCTTTCCGATGTCCTTCCCACCGCGTGGCAGGCCGTCGACTATGCGGCCGTCCCTCTTGGTGGCAGCGTCGCGGTGCTCGGTCTGGGGCCGATCGGGGACATGTGTACCCGCATCGCCGCCCGTCGTGGCGCCGGGACCGTCATCGGGATCGACCTAGTGCCTGAGCGGCTGGATCGAGTGAAGGCGCACGGAGTGCACACGCTGAACCTCGAGGAACACGGAGACGGGCTAGTGGAGGCCGTCCGCGAACTCACCGTCGGACGCGGCCCCGACTCCGTCATCGACGCCGTCGGCATGGAAGCCCACGGCGCCACCGTCACCCAGGCCGTGCAGCAGATGACCACGCTGCTGCCGGGCAAGCTGGCTGCCAAGTTGATGCAACGCGTCGGCGTGGACCGCCTGTCTGCCCTGTATCTGGCCATCGAGCTCGTCCGCCGGGGCGGCACGATCTCCCTGTCCGGTGTCTACGGAGGGATGGCTGACCCCCTGCCCCTGCTGACGATGTTCGACAAGCAGATCCAGCTACGCATGGGCCAGGCCAACGTCTGGCGCTGGGTGGACGACCTCCTGCCTCTGCTCACCGACACCGACCTGCTCGGTGTCGAATCCTTCGCCACCCACCACCTGCCGCTGGAGCAGGCACCTGAGGCGTACGACATGTTCCAGAAGAAGCAGGACGGCGCGGTGAAGATCCTCTTCAACCCCTGACCGGCCCCGGATCCAGGTCCGGCGATCGGGCAACGACCGCGCACGCGAGGGCTCGTCCATACTGTCGCGGGCTTGCCGGCCATCGCCGTGGCCGCATCGGAGAGTGTGCAGTGACCAAGCAGCAGAGTCCTCTGGACGGGAGGGTCGCCGTCGTGACGGGAGCCGCCCGGGGTCTGGGTGAGGCCGTCGCGCGGGAGCTGGCCCGGCGCGGTGCCCGATTGGCCCTTCTGGGCCTTGAGGAAGAAGAGTTGGCGCGCGTGGCGGCCTCCCTTCCCACGACCGCGAAGCACTGGTTCGTGGATGTGACCGACGATGACGCGATGCGGCACGTAGCCGATGAAGTCCGGCGGTCTCTCGGCCCGCCGTCGGTGGTGGTGGCCAATGCGGGCATCGCCGAAGGCGGCCCCTTCGACGAGTCCGATCCAGCACTGTGGCGGCGTGTGATCGAAGTGAATCTGATCGGCAGCGCGATCACCCTCCGCTCGTTCCTGCCGTCGCTGACCGCGACGCACGGCTACTACCTCCAGATCGCCTCGCTGGCATCCATCGGAGCCTCACCGATGATGAGCGCGTACTGCGCTTCCAAGGCCGGCGTCGAGTCCTTCGTGCACGCCATGGGCGCAGAGCTGGCCCCCCGAGCTACAGGCGTGGGCATCGCCTACCTGAACTGGATGGACACCGACATGATCCGCGACGCGGACCAGCACGCCGTGCTCCGCGAGCTGCGCTCCAAGATGCCCAGACCGGCCCGGAAGGTCCACCCTGTCGACGTAGTGGCCGCACGGCTCGCGAACGCTGTGGAGCGGCGCTCTCCCGCCGTCTACGTCCCCGCCTGGCTCTCCATGGTGCAGGTGGTACGTGCGGCGCTTCCGCCCCTGGTCACCCGCCTCGCGCGCCGCTCACTCACGCGCACGTCCTTCGCCCCGACCGGCGCCCTCGGCACAGGCGGCCAGGTGGCCGTACACCGCTCTAACTTCGTAAGTTGACGTCACGACCGCTGCCTTGCGGGCTCGATCTGAGGCTGCTGGATGCGGAGTCGACCGGAGAGCAGCCGCCGAGCAGAGGTGAGGGCGCGCGCCGCACCAGTGGTGCTGCAAAGCGCCGCACGCGCTGCGTCGACACCGCAGGCACCGTGGACCCCTCCGCCCGGATGCGCGGCGCCGATGCCACGTAGAGGCCTCACACGGGAGTCTCTGCGCGCCTGCACGTCCGCGAATGGACGTGCAGCGGGTGCCACGCCGTCTATGACCAGGGCTGGGTTCAAAGTCCTGGTGATCATGTGGTGTTGTTGGTCAGGGCAGTCCGATCAGGTCCAGTGGGCGGGTGAAGGGTGTGTAGGAGAGCTCGCGCAGGCCGGCGGCGATGCTGTGGTGCCCAGCGGTGCGTAGGGTGCTGATCGCGAAGCTGCGCAGGGTGGCCATGTTCTCCGGTCCGTGCCCGGTGCGGATCTTCGAGGCGCCCTCGCCAAACGTGGTGTCTCTTACGTGGCGCACGGCCTCGATGCCCCATTGCGCGCGGACGAGTTGACCGATGGCCTGGGGAGATGCCGCACGCGCTGTCAGGTCGGTGATGGCGTAGACGGTCTCACGGGTGATCTTGCCGGTCTTGAGGTCGGTGCGATGCCGGTGGATCTTCACGGCCTGAGCCACGTGCGGGAAGTCCAGCCCGAGACTGGTGACGGTGAGGGTGCGCACCGAGCGGGTCTCACGTCGTCCGTGCCCCGCCTCGCGGTCATAGCGACGGGCGGTCACCTCCTTCCACGGCAGCGAGCACAACGCGTTGTGCAGCGTCGGCTGGTTCCGCTTGACCACGAGCAGGTAGTGCGCCCTCTTCGCTTCGACCAGCCACTTGGCGTGGTCACGGTGGGTGTGCAGGGCGTCGGCGGTCACCACGACACCGGCCAAGAGCATCGCCGTTGACCTGGGCGTCAACCAGGCGACCCTGCGCGAGTGGGCGCTGCGGGACCGCGAACGCGGTGGCATCACCGCCGCGGCTGCGAAGCCGGCCGCCCCACCTCGGCAGGCGGTGCCGTCCGCTGATCCGCACGAGCGGGTGCGGCAGTTGGAGGCCCGGGTGGCCGAGCTCGAGGCAAGTGAGCGCAAGCTCGCCGCCGAGCGTGACATCCTCCGCAAGGCGGCCAAGTATTTCGCCGGAGAGACGAACTGGTGATCAGCCGCTTCCAGTTCGTCGACGACCACCGGGACACCTACGAGGTGAAGCGGCTCTGCCAGGTCCTGGGCGTGAACCGGTCCAGCTACTACAAGTGGCTCGCCGGCGCCGAGGCCTGGGCCGCCCGACAGCACAAGGACCGGATCCTGGCCGAGGAGATCCGTCAGGTCCACAGCGAGTCCGGCGGCGCCTACGGCTCCCCGCGAGTGACCGCCGAGCTCCGCGAGAAAGGGCGGCGGGTCAACGAAAAACGGGTCGCCCGGATCATGTGGACGTTCTCCATCACCGGAATCCGCCTGCGCAGACGCGTGCGCACCACCGTCCCGGACCCGGCCACCTCACCGGTCCCGGACCTGTTCCAGCGGGACTTCACCGCCGCCGAGCCGGGACGCAAGTACATGGGCGACATCACCTATCTCCCGCTCGCGGGCGGGGAGTTCCTCTATCTCGCGACCGTCCTGGACTGCTTCAGCCGCAAAGTCGTCGGCTAGTCCATCGCCGACCACATGCGCAACCTGGTCGCCGACGCGCTGCGGACGGCAGCCCGCACCCGCGGTCGCCTGGACGGTGCCGTGTTCCACTCCGACCACGGGGCCCAATACAGATCCCGGGCCTTCGCCGACCTCTGCGACCAACTCGGGGTCACACGGTCGATGGGCGCGGTCGGCACCAGCGCCGACAACGCGGCCTGCGAAAGCTTCCACGCGTCCCTGAAACGCGAGACCCTCCAGGGTGCCCACGACTTCGGTGACGCCGGCACCTGCCGCAGAACCGTCTTCGCCTGGCTGACCCGCTACAACACCCGCCGGCGGCACTCCGCCAAGGGGCACCTCAGCCCCGACGAATACGAACGCCGACACCACACCGCTAAACTCACGCTCGCCGCGTGATCAATAACCGCGTGCCCACCTTCACGGGGAAGGCCCGGGGCAGCGTTCCGTGGTCGTGTACCCGCCGGTGAAGCATGAGGGGCGGAAGGTGGAAGTGGACGGGGTGCTGGCGGGCAGAGCGTGCTGGCTGCGTGATCTCACTGAGGTGCTGCGGCGTGCAGGCTGGGAGGGGCTGCTGCATGAGCTCAACGTGGCCGACTTGCCGGCCACGACTCCGATGGGCTGTTCAACCACGGTGTGCGAGCGCATCGCTTCATGCAGCTGGGCATTCTCGCCCTGCAGCTCCTCCACGAGCCCTGCCGTGCGTTCCTCCACCTGCGAGTAGTGCGAGCGCAGGGACGCGACCTTGCCCAGGGCAGGACGATCACGCGGAGCGGGTTGCGGATGCGCAGTCGGTCCTCGTTGGCGTAGACGGCGGGGCGCAGGGTGAACGCGGTCACCAGCGGCACGACGAGGATGGGGTGCGAGCTTGGGGCATCGTCAGGTGAGAACCGTCCAACTCGCGGCGTGTCCACTATGAATGCGGGCACCGGTATGGCGGGAGGTGTACCCGTGACCCGATCATCAGGAATGCATGATCCGCCAGCCTGGGCCAGGCCGGGGGCCCGCTGGGTCTCCTGGATCTGTTGGCCGATGCTGTGCTTGTGCGTCGGCCTGGTGACATGGCGAATAGCCGAAGGCTCTGCAGGCCACGCCGTCTATCCGGCTCTCACGGTCGTCGTCTTTGGCAGCCTCCTGATCTTGAATCGGGCCAAGCGGCGACAGCGCGCAGGACAGCCGTAACGCGGCCAGCTGCTCCTCTGGCGCTCGCGGAGCAGGCGCTCAGGTGTGAGGCGGGCGGGTGGCGGTGTCGAGGTAGAAGGCGTCGATGCTTTGGACGGACTGCTCAAACTCCTCCAGATTGACGGGCTTGGTCACATAGGCGTTCGCGTGGCTGCTGTACGCACCGGCGACGTCGTCGGGAGCGGTGGACGTGGTGAGCACGACAACGGGGATGGTCTGGAGGTTCTCATCCGTCTTGAGGATGCGAAGGAGGTCGCGTCCGTTCATCCGGGGCATGTTCAGGTCCAGGACGATCAGGTCGGGGCGCGCGCTGGCGGGGGCGCGCAGGTGCTCGAGTGCGGCGACTCCGTCGTGACCTGGACCAGTTTGCGGGCCCCCGCGCTCGGAGAGGGCTTCCTCGATGAGCAGGGCATCGGCCATGTCATCTTCGAGTCCTGCGGATGACTCACGGCTCGATCTTCAACGCGATCGCCAAGGTCCGCTCGACCACCAAGAACACACTGATCCGCGCCCTGGCCGATCAGGCGAACAACACGGTGTTCGACCACATCACCGTGATGGAGAAGACCGGCCTCGTACTCGATGCGGGCGCCCTTGGTCGTGATGCGGGAGACCCCAGTATCAGTAAAGGTGTCCAATCTCAGGAAGGTCTTGTCGTGGCCGCGCACCTGGACATGGTGGCCTTCGCCGTAGGCGGGATCGGTCACCGCGGTTGCATCGGCATGTAAGACCTTGGCGATGGCTGCCCAATCAAAATTTGCTTGTCCTTCGTGTTCTGACATATGAGAGCGGATTATAAGGGGCAGGGGCGGCAAAAGGTGTAAGGCAGATTACAGGACGCTTGTAGTCCTACGCTTTCCGGCGTGATGGCACGTGCCACGTTGCGGCCAAAGCCCAATAAGGCGCAGACTGTAACTAGGCCGCGCGGGCGCATAGTTACTGAACGTTCCGTCCGGCGGCGTCTTCGGGCACGGCATGGAATCACGACCGGTGCCCTTATCTTAGCCGCGTCGTAGCGGCTAGCCGGGCGGCTGAGAGGTCTCCCTGAATGTAGCCCGAGAGCATCGAAGGTGAAGCGATGGGCGGGAACGAAAGCGGGATGACATCGTCAGGCATCCCCAGGGCGCAAGCAATGATCGATAGGCTCGGCGATCTAGCATCGAGTCACGCAAGTATGACAACCCGGCTCCTGGAGAGGCGCTTGACCCGACAACGATAAGGGTTGATATGCTGCGTATCCGCAAGGAGGAAATCAAGGATTTGGAGGAGCTCGCGGAAGCGGACCCTTCCTTCAGGCCCCAGGGTGTCAGCGATGGCATCGCAGCGACAGAAAATGATATCCAAGATCTCACTAGGTCTCTGGATTTCCCTAATCCCTTCTTCACGTGAGCAGTAGGGGTGCCGCCCGCATGGTGGTGCCAGGCGGGCACTCTCACCAAGGACGCGGGTGCTACCCAAGGCTCAAACCCGTTGCCGGGCCCGCGCCTCACTTGGATCCCTCTGTGGGGCCACCAAGATCACTGAGGCGGGCGCTTCGCGCCTTAACCGACCGGCAAATGGAATTAGCGGTATGGACATCGAGCTGACGTATGACAAAGGGCTGCTGCGTGGTATCGGCGGTGCGGCGATCACCTACGGTCGGCGGGAGTGGATGGACAGCACGCCCCGCGCTCTGGGTTCATGGCCCCTCGAATACCAGCGGTTCAGTTCCACTCTGCGGGCGGTCGGCGATATCGAGATCACCTACCGTCAGCGGTCGAGCCTGCCGCGCACCGTGGGCCGGTGGAGCTGTGAAACGAGCAGATTCGGCGGCCGCCTGGATAGCATCGGCCCTCATGAACTGAGGCACGACGGAGGCGGCCGCGTTTGTGCCGTCGGTCCCCTCGAAATCTTCTACGACCGAGGCGGGGGCCATGCCATTCGCGTGCGGCTGCCGGGCGACGACGCGACGCTGTCCGACGAGTTGCTCCTGGTGCTCTTCCTCGTGCTGTTCTGGCAGCAGCAAGCCTGGGACGCGTACCACCAGGCCAACCGCTGACAGCCGGCACCGGCCCGTGAGCGCGCTTGGGCCGTCCGGCAGCCCGCAAGCTGGTGGAGAACACGACCCGCATCGAGCTGGCCAACGTAATGCCCTCACGAGGCCAGGGCCAGGGCTGTTGTAAAGTCTGGCGGTCTTGAATCGTTGCTGGTCAGGCGAGTCCGAGAAGGTCGAGCGGACGGCGGAAGGGCTCGTAAGACATCTCGCGGATCCCGGCTGCGATGTTCGCGTGACCGGCCGCTCGCAGGGTGTTGATCGCGTAGCTGCGGAGCGTGGCCATGTTCTGCGGCCCGTACCCGGTGCGGATCTTCGAGGCGTCTTCGGCGAACGTGGTGTCACGAAGGAAGTGGAGCCGGTTCTCGATCACCCACTGGGAACGGGCCAACTGTCCGAGACGCTGGGGAGATGCCTGGCGGGCTGTCAGGTCGGTGGGCGCGTAAACGGGCTGCCGGGTGACCTTGCAGGTCCTGATGTCGGTGCGGTGGCGCAGGATTTTCACGGCCTGGACCACGTGGGGAAAGTCCAGGCCGAGGTCGGTAACCGTCAAGGCCCTGGTCGCCCTCGTCTCCTTGCGGCCGTGTCCCGTCTCGCGGTCGTAGCGCCGGGCGGTGGCATGTTTCCACGGCAGTGCCCTCAACTGCCGGAACAGTCCGGGCTGGTTGGTTTTGACCACCAGCAGAAAGTGCGCCTGCTTCTCCTCCACCAGGAACCGGGCGTGGGCGTGCTGGGTGTGCAGCGCGTCGGCGGTCACCGTCACGCCGGCCACGTCGAACGGCTCCAGCAGGGCGGCGAAACAGGTGATCTCGTTGGTCTTGTCCGGCACCCGCAACTGGGTGACCGTCTGCCCGGCACCGGTCATCGCGGCCAGCAGATGCGCGGCCGGGCTGGTGCCGGTGCGCGAGCCCCGGGCGCTCTTGCCGTCCACCGCGAGGGTGCCGGCCCCGGCTGGATCGGTGCCGAGCAGGTCGGCGAGTCCGCCCGGGCAGACCGCGTTCAGGACGCGGCGCACGGTTGCCGCGCTCGGCGCGACGCGGACGCTGAACACTGTGGCCACGCGGGCACCGAGCCGGGCGAGGGCCGTCTGCGGGGCCGCCTTGGCCCACTGGCCGATCGCCGTGAACGAGCGGGCCCCGGCCAGTGCGGCGGAGCAGGAGATCAGCAGCACGCTCACGAACGAGTGACGCCTTCCGCGCCGGTGGCGTGGATCGGCCAGCGTGACCAGCCGCTGCGACAAATGTGGGAGTGCGCAGTGCTGACGTGAGGGCGACTTGATCAGGCAGACGCTGGCAGACTGACGGCACATCGAAGCTCCGGTTGGACAGGGCGACTTGGCAAGGTCACCCCTTCAACTGGAGCTTCGTTGCGTACGTGGCGGTCCACCGATACACCATCGCATGGCCGTGACCTGCATAAATTCATGAGGTTCAGGACTTTGAAACCGCCCTGCGTCCATGACCGCGACCACAACGCAGCGCGTAATTTCCTATCGGAAGGACGCCGCATCGTCGCCTCTGAACGGGTAGAGACGCCCAATGCCTTGGGGGTGCCGGTAAAGACGGGCACACGTGCCCGCACAGCGAGTTGAAGTAGGAGGCCCAGAAGCGTGAGACGACCCAGGCCGAAATCCCCGGACTTTAGGCCAGGGAGCACGTCAACGCTGCTGTTTGAAAACGGAAGGAGGGAAACCCGTTCATATACGGGGTTTGGACTCAAGCCCCGTAGAGGGTTCTGCGGGACGGTTTCCCGCAGGGCCCTCGCGGACGGCTGTTGCAGCCGGAGCCAAGATGACGGATCCAGCCCAGCGGGAGCACCCTCAGCGGCCATGACGCCAACGCGAATGCCTCGCCACGCCTGCGATCTTGCCTTGCGAACTGGGCCTGCACCTACGACGGGGGGAGCCGTCAGTTCTTGCCGGAACTCAGGCGGGGTTGCGTCGGACAATGGCCCCATTCAGGACGGTGGCGAATGCGCACCATCCTGCGTAGGGGAGTAGAGCTCTGGCCGCTGCACGGTCGGCACCTGCCGTCCGGCTGATGAGAGCAATGTTGCTCATGTCGAGCAGGAGTGTGCCGACGAGGCCCGCCTTCGGACTCTGCCGACGGAAGAACAGCCAGTTCCACGCGGTGTTGAGAACAAGGTTGACCCCCAAGGAGGCCGCCAGGGCACTTCGGTTCCTACCTCTGGCCTGTTGCAGAGCGTGCCCGCCCGCCCAGGCAATAGAGGCGTACAACGGTGTCCACACCGCGCCGAACGCCCACGGGGGAGGCTGAAACGCGGGCTTCTCCAAGTGCTCGTACCAGGTGCTGTTCGGGTCCACGGCGGCGGCTCCAGCTACCGCGGCCGCAGACACCGCCGCCGCAGTGACCACGTACGGCGCCCAACTGCGCGAGGGAGCCTGCCCTTCACTCAGAAGCCTCATAACCTGGAGGGTCCCCGCCTTCAGCCAGCTCACACCAGACAGACTGACACCCGTGGAGGTCTCCCGGTTGCCCTTGAGCTTGTCGGAACAGCCACTTCGGGCGCCGCCAGCGCAGTACCTAGCCCGGCCCCACCAGGTGCGTGGACGGGAGCCGGGCTACAGGCTGAGAGCCCGAATACCGGGTAGACGATCGCCGGGCTCTCGCCGCTCGCGCATTGAACGCGACCTAGGAAAACGACGTTTTCGTGGTCATGGACACGGAGGCGACACCGATCCATCACGCGCCCTGTTCGCCAACAAGCCGAGCACAGCGCAGTAATCCATCGGCGGTACAGACGGCCCGGTCCTTGAGGGTGGAGTCGGTACCGGGCCGCCATCCCCACCATGCCCCGAGCGACAAGGCGCTGCCAGTCGCGCACGGCACACGGGTGAGCACGAAGCTGCGCGAGCCTTCTCGACGCCGATCAACACGTGGGCGAATCGCGGTCTCCGCGTCACGCTCCGCCCCGAGAGGGGAGCCTTCCATGTCGTTCACCTGGCGCTACGTCGTACGTTCCGTCGGAGGGTTCTGCCGTGTCGCAACGTTGCCGGCTGATGCTGGCAGTTCCGGGTCCGGGGGTGAGATCAAGGCGTTGAAGGCCCCGGCCCCGCGGGATGCGGCAGCACGGCTCGCCGAGCGGGCCCGCGACGAGGGCTGGAGCCACGAGGAGTATCTGGCCGCCTGCCTGCAACGGGAGGTCGCCGCCCGCGACTCCCTAGGCGCTGAGGGACGCATCCGGGCGGCCCGCTTCCCCTCCCGCAAGTCGCTGGAGACTTCGACTTCGACCACCAGCGGTCGGTGAAACGCGAGGTCATCGCCCATCTGGGGACGCTGGACCTCGTCGTCGGGAAGGAGAACGTGATTTTCTGGGGCCGCCCGGAACCGGCAAGACCCACCTCGCTGGCGGGCTCGGCATCCGGGCCTGCCAGGCCGCTCACCGGGTCGCCTTCGCCCCCGCCGCCCGATGGGTCACCCGCCTCGCCGAAGCCCACCAAGCAGGAAGGATCAGCGACGAGTTGACCCGGCTGGGCCGGATCCTGCTGGTCGTGGTCGACGAAGTGGGCTACATCCCCTTCGAACCCGAGGCAGCGAACCGTTCGTCCAGTTCATCTCGGGCCGCTACGAACGCGCGTCAGTGATCGTGACCAGCAACAGGCCCTTCGGAAAAGCGCACATGTTCCGGCGAACCCGTGCCAGGCGGCGCCGAAACCTCACAGGTTCCGTTGATCAGGCGGATGCTGCATGATCGAACGATGCTGGGCGAGGCAGAGAAGTACGCAAGGTTCCCGGGGAGCCCCTTGCTGGCTCAGGTCAAGACGGCCTTCGGGCGTACTTCGGTCCGCTGGTGCGGGGATCCTCTGCCATGACGTGCAGGTGCCACCTTTGCGCCGAGGTATGCAGACCTGCTGTGCTGCCCCGCCCCCGCGGTCGGGCCGAGGCACGACCGGTGCGTGCCAGGGAGAGCTCAAGGGAACCCGGGGGCGTCGTGCTTCGGGCAGCAGGAGCGTGCTCTGCGGCGCCCCCTGCGGACGCGGATTTTACTGGCGTGCGTGGGGCTGCTGCTACCTACGCTTGCCGCGGTTTGCGTCGCTTGCCCCAGGTGCCTTGTGGCCTGTTTCGGTCCTGCGCCAGCATCATCGCGTCAAACTGGGCTTTGCTGGTTACGGCTCGTGGTTCAGGGACGAGTCTGGTCGTCGTCGATCGCCACGGGACGGCCGAGGCCCAGCCGACCCGGGGCATGGTCTCGTCGTAATGCGGAGCGAGCTGCGCGACGTCGATCGCAGGCATCCGATAGGCCAGGTCGCGGACGTGTTCGAGCAACCTCTCGGGCAGCGCGACGTGGTGGGTCTCCAGGTAGTGCGGGAAATCCTGGCGCCACAACCAGGTGCCGTCGGTCACCAGGGACGAGCATCCCCGGGAGTGACGGTGGGGGCTGCCGGTAATGGCGTCGCGCCCGGCCTCCATGACGTCGATCAGCACGTGGCCGGCGTCCAGGTAAGCCACCAGGCGCGCCTCGTCCGGCTCGCCGACGGGTCGGACAGCATCGCGGATCGATCCGTTCGGCTGACCGGAGCCGTTGTCGAGTTCGTCGTAGAAGCCCAGCAACCCCAGCACTGCGTCCCCTTTGATGAGCTGTTGTGTCCTGCTGGCGCTGGCAGGAACGGCCACCGTTGATCATCGGTGTGGGAAGGTAAACGATCACGCGACGGCTGCAGGTCACAGCTTGACATCCTCCCGGGCCGTCTTGTCAGGCCCGCTCACGGTTCCAGCCCTGTACCGCCGCTGCTGGAGGCCGACGGCAGCGCGGTCACTCCCCATTCGCACAGTCCACGCGAATGAGGGCGCGCCTCTCGCCCTTGCGCCAGGTGTCGTAAGCCGCGAAGGCCCTTTGCTGCGGCGTGACATGTGTCCGCGGTGAGCGGGCACTCGCGATGGCTATGCAGGTAAATCAGACGTATGCCAGGAGTAACCCCCTTGTTCGGGCCGGGCTTTGGGCGCACCCCGCGCCACGGCATTCTGAGGGAAGGCACCGGCGCACCGGACGTCGTCGGGGCCGGTGGCATCGCAGGCTGCTTGCCTATCGTGGTGTCGAGATCCTGCTGTCTTCCTCGCCGGAGGATGCAGGTGAGGAGTGTCTCCTGCTGGTGCACATCCGCAGGGTGATCGGGCGGGTGACCTATCGCGCATGTGACACGTGCGCCGAGGGCGTGATCACCGATGTCACCCTGGACGAACCCTTCCGCGACTGCGGACTGGGTACCAGGGCACTTTCACGTCTGCATTCGCAGTATCCCGGCATCACCTGGTGCACCACACTCGACACCCGGCTCACCCGCGCACTGCTGCGCCGGATGCGCATCCCCAAGACGACCACGGGAGGGAACTGCCCCCACGGCCGACCTGGCGTCGCTGCTCCTGCCCGTGGTTGAGAGCTGTCGGCGGGCGGGCGTTCGCATCCCCTCCCGGCCTCCGCCCCGGTAGATGAATCAATCATTTCGTTCGCTTCGCCGGTCGGTGCCATCGGCACGGTCGTGCACCACGAACTGAGTAGCTGCGACGGGGACAGCGAAGACGATGCAGACGTGCGTAACCCGCCACGCGCAGCAACTCGTGACCCACCTCGAACACACCAGGACAGTGGCTGGCCCTGGAACAGAAGCGGCTAAGAGGTCGTTTTCATCTGCCTTGCCTGGTTATTAGGCGATTCTCTGGGTGATGGATGGTGGTGCAGGCGAGTTCTTGGAGGCTGTCGATGTCTCTGGGTTGTGGGAGGTGGCGGATGGGGCAGAAACGGTCGTAATCCTGTTT
>NZ_JBHYXD010000137.1:0-18484 GCF_042751995.1 Streptomyces sp. NPDC059371
GGTGTCCGTGCGCCCGCCCCCGGCGTGGTCGGGGGACCGGCTCGCGGACCGGGCCCCGGGCGGTGACGGCGGCCGGGCCGGGGACCGGTCGGGGGCCGCGTCCGCCGGGTGGTCCGCGGGCGCGTCCGCCCGCTGGTCCGCGGGCTGGTCCGGGTGTCCAGCCGCCCGGTTGTCGGCGGATTCGGCGGAAGATGCGTCGGCGGATTCGGAGGTAGACGCGTCGGCGGATTCGGCGGTAGATGCGTCGGCGGGTTCGGCGGTAGACGCGTCGGCGGGTTCGGCGGTAGGTCCGTCGGCGGGTTCGGCGGGGGGCCCGGCCGTGGGCCCGGCTGCGGCGATGACCGCGGAGCGGCCGACCGTCCAGACCGTGGCCCTCTCGGGGCGCCTGCCCGTGGGGCCGGGGCCGGCGTCGGGCTTGGCCGCGGCCCTGGCCGACTCGGCTTCCCACAGGGCGAGTTCGCGGTCACGAGGACCGTGCGCGGTGTGCGGGTCACCGGCGCCGAAGACCCGGACCGGGTGCGAGGCGTCCCAGGCGGCCCACCCCGGGTCGCCGTCGACCGCGAACCGCACCCACGCCCCGTGCATGGCCTCCGCCAGCTCCTGCGGAGCGCCCTCGCCCGCGAGCTTCGCCGACTCCGGGGCGCCGGCCGTGTCGAAGACGAAGCCCAGCTCCAGGGCGTGGCAGGCACCGAGGCCGGGCACGTTGGACGGCCAGGCGAACTCGTAGACGTGGGCCGGGGCCCTGCCTTCCGCGGGGACGTCCGCGTCGAGGGAGGCGGTGGGAGTGCCGCTCCGCGCGTCCGCGAGGCGGTGCAGCGGGACCCGCAGGAGATGGTCGGTGATCATCTGGCCGACGAGATCGGCGGTGCCCGCCTCCGGGCGCAGGGCGCGGTAGCCGCGGGGCACCTCGTGACCGCAGTGACAGCGGGCCATCGCACCGGCCAGGGCAACCGGGCCGAGCCGGTCGACCCGCTCCAGGAGCCCGCCCGGCACGAGCCACAGCCGGTACTCGTCCCGGGTCCAGCCGAGCAGCAGTCCGACATCCGCCGCGGCGCCCTCGACGAGGGCCTCCATCGGGTCGCGCGGCACGAGGTCGCCGTCCACGACGATGCCGAAGGCGGGACCGCCGAGCACCGGGCTGCTGAGCCTGCCCACGTCGGCCTGCGTGCGCAGGAGCAGGTCGCGGTCGACGGCGGCGAAGGCCTCCGCCGTCGCGGGGATCTTCAGCCGGGTCGCCATCCTGCGCACCATGCGGCGCACCTTGTCGCGGTCGCTCGCCTCGGGCGGCCCGCTCTGCAGGACCGCCCGGTGGAACAGGCCCCTGGCGCGCGGGCTCGCGAGCAGCGCGCCGATGCTGATGGCGCCGGCGGATTCGCCGAAGACGGTCACACGGCCGGGATCTCCGCCGAACCGGGCGACGGACTCCCGCACCCACTCCAGCGCGGCGAGCTGGTCGCGCAGCCCGGGGTTGGCGGGCGCGTCCGGGAAGAGGCCGTAACCCTCCACGCCCAGGCGGTAGTTGACGGACACGAGGACCACACCGTCGCGGGCGAAGGCGTGCCCGTCGTACACGGGCACGGCCGAGGAGCCGCGGGTCAGTGCTCCGCCGTGGATCCACACCATGACGGGGAGGCGGGCGGCGGGGTCCGGCGCCGGGGTCCACACGTTGAGATTGAGGCAGTCGTCGCCGGGCACGACGGGGTCGGCGAGGAGGCGGGCGAAGGCCTCGGAGTACGGCGGCTTCGGCGGCGTCGGTCCGAACGCGCCGGCGTCCCGGACGCCGTCCCAGGGCTCGGGCGGCTCGGGCGGGCGGAAGCGGCGGGCGCCGAAGGGCGGGGCGGCGTAGGGGATGCCCCGGAAGACCGCGATCCCGCTCTCGTACCGGCCGCGCACCGCTCCGTAAGGGGTGGAGACCACCGGGTCCCCCGTCTCCGCCACCGGATCCACCGTGTCCACCGCCATGCTGGACCAGCTCCTCACCGTCGCGCGCTGTAGAGAGTCGGAGCACCACCGCGCTGTAGAGATCAGAGCACCACATCGCGTCCCGGTATTCCTGCGGAGGCCCCTGTCCGGCCGACCTCGCGGTACGAAGCGGGCCGGTCGGCCGGGTCCGGGCGGGGCCTGCCGGGCCCCAGCCGGGTCAGGCCCCCTGGTCCGAAGCCGCCGCGGCGGGCTGTCGTGCCGCCCAGAGGATGCCGCCGAGCAGGTGCCCGAGGAAGTCCGGATCCTCGTACGCCTCCACGGCATGGCCGAGCGCGGTGTAGAACACCCGGCCCGCGCCCTGTTCCCGGCACCACACCAGCGGGTGATCGGCGCCCATTCCCCCGCCCTCGTAGGAGGCTTCGTCGGCGGAGGCCAGCACGCGCACACCATCCGCCTCGCGCGGGTTGGTCCTAAAGTCGTACCATTCGTCCGTGAACTCCCAGACCGGCGGCAGCAGCCGGGTCGCGGGATGCCCGCGGTCCTCGACGAGGACCCTGCCCGGCTGGAGGGCCGGGTGCCGGTCGAAGCGCGCGCCGAGCAGCTCGCCGTAGTGGGGCCAGTCGTACTCGGTGCAGGCGGCGGCGTGCACCCCGACGAAACCGGCACCGCCCTGGACGTGGGCCGCCAGTCGGTCGCGGCCCGGCGGCGTCAGCACCTCGCCGCTCGTCGACAGGAAGACGACGGCCGCGAACGGGTCGAGGGGGGCCTCGAAGACCGCGGGGTCCTCGGTGGCGTCGGCCTCGAAACCGTGCGCGCGGCCGAGTGCGCGCACCGCTTCGACGGCGGCCGGGATCGAGTCGTGCCGGTAACCGGTCGTACGGGTGTGGACGAGAACGCGGAAGACCATGCCGGGAGCCTAGGTCGTTTCCGCAAAGTCTCGCCTGCCCGGCGACGCCTGGCACGCTCCCCCGAGCTCTCGGCTCCGCTCGAGCAGGGGGACCCCCATGACGCCGCCGGGCCCGCCCTCCGGGCGGACGACGCGACTTTGCGGACACGACCTAGGCGCACGCTCGCGGGGCGCGGTGTCCGTTTCGTTCAAGACCGGCCGCCGGGGGCCCGCCTACGGTGGCCTCATGACTCCACGATTCGATGTGATCGGGCTGGCGGTCTCCGACATGGCCGCCTCCATCGCCTTCTACAGCCGGCTCGGGCTCGTCTTTCCCGACGGCGCGGCGAACGAGCCGCATGTCGAGGCCGGGCTGCCCGGCGGACTGCGCCTCGCGCTGGACACCGAGGACACCATCCGGTCGTTCCACGCCGGGTGGCGGCCCCCGAGCGGCGGCGGCAGGGCGTCGCTCGCCTTCCGCTGCGACAGCCCCGCCGAGGTCGACTCCGTGTACGAGGGGCTCGTCGGCGCGGGCCACCACGGCGAGCTCAAGCCGTGGGACGCCTTCTGGGGCATGCGGTACGCCGTCGTGCACGACCCGGACGGCAACGGCGTCGACCTGTTCGCCCCGCTGCCGGAAGGGCCGGCGCCCGCGCAGTAGTCGGGCCCGTCACCGGTGACCGACCAGCTCACCGAGTGTCACTCCCGTCAACTCCCGTACGTCTCGCGCCAGATGGGCCTGGTCGGCGAATCCGGCGCGCAGCGCGGTCTCCGTGAAGGGCACACCGTCGCGGGCGAGGGCGAGAGCCCGCTGCAGGCGCAGGACCCGGGCCAGGGTCTTGGGTCCGTACCCGAAGGCCGCGAGCGAGCGGCGGTGCAACTGCCGTGTTCCGAGGCCCAGTCGGTCGGCCGTCTCGGCGACCGGGCGCCCCGCGTCCAGGGCGGCCACCACTTCGCGGAGGAGCGGGTCGGGGGGCGCGGCCTCGGCCGCCCGGAGCAGCGCGACCTCTTCGAGCGCCACTACGGGGTCGGCGGCCGTGTCGATCCGCGCGGTGAGGCGGCGCACCTCGGCGGCGGGCCACATGTCGGTCAACTCCACTCGCTGGTCCCGGAGTTCGCTGGCGGGCACACCCAAGTAGGCGGGTGCCGTGCCGGGGTAGAAGCGGACGCCCGCCCAGCCGCCGGGTGCCGCCTCCGGGGTGTGGGGCCGCGTGTCGGGACCGGCGACGAGCAACCGCCCCTCGGCCCACCTTGTTTTCGGGCAGGGTGCCCGATCCTTCAGGGCCGGGGTGAATGCCCACTCCCGCGAAGCGGGGCAGGGGAAGCCGAATCGCCGCCAGGGCGATTCGCCGTCTCGGGAGAAACGGCGGTGAGGCGGACCTCGAGTAGGTGCGGCAGCTCGGAGTCGACGGTGGTCGCTTGGCGGTGGCCGGCTGGCTGGTCGCCGGGATTGTTCACTCGCACGGGTGGCATCGGTCGATGGTGTGGGCGGTGGGGGAACGTGTTGGCTAGGTTCACGGTCATGGCGCGGTTTCGGATGTACCCGACGGGTGAGCAGGCGGGCGTGATGCTCGGCCACTGCGCGCATGCCCGGTACGTCTGGAACCTGGCTGTCGAGCAGCACGCGCACTGGTACAGGGGGCGTAGGTCTGCGCCCGGTTTTGCCGAGCAGTGCCGTCAGCTCACCGAGGCCCGGCGTGAGAGCGAGTGGCTGCGTGCGGGGAACGCGGATGTGCAGCAACAGGCGCTGAAGGACTTCGCCAAAGCCAAGAGCGCCCGCTTCACCTGGTCGGTGAGCCGACCTGGCGCAGGAAGCACGTGCACGAGGGCTTTCGCGTCATCGGCACCGATCGCGTTCCGGAGTTCGATGCGGATGGCTCGCCGAGACTGAACGCGAAGACCGGAAAGCAGGTCATGGGCCGCTCGGTCGTGGTGCAGAAGCTCAACCGCAGCTGGGCGCGGGTCAAGGTGCCCGGCTGCGGCTGGGTCCGCTTCCGGCTCAGCCGCAAGGGCAAGGGCTCTGAGCCGCCGAAGGCGAAGACGTTCCGTGTCACCTTCCGCAACGGCCAGTGGCACATCGCGTTCGCCGTCGTCCCCGCTCCCATCGACGGGCCCGGTACGGGTGAGGTCATTGGCATCGATCGGGGCGTGAAAATCACCGCCGCCCTCTCCGACGGGCGGAAACTTAACTGCCCCCAGCTCACCGTCAAGGAGCGCGCGCAGGTCCGCAAACACCAGCGCCGGGCCGCACGCGCCCCCAAGGGCAGCGAGCGCAAAGCCGCCGAGTACGCGAAGGCCGCCCGTATCAAGGCCCGTGAGGCAGACCGGCGCATGGACTGGTGCGAGAAGACCAGCACCATGCTCGCCCGCAGCTACGACCTGGTGCGGTTCGAGAAACTGAACATCAAGAACATGACCGCTTCCGCGAAGGGGACGGCCGAACAGCCCGGCAGGAAGGTCGCCCAGAAGGCCGGCCTGAACCGGGCGATCCTCGCCCAGGGCTGGGGCCTGCTCCGGCAACGCACCGGGCACAAGGCCCCAGGCCGCGTCGAGGACGTCCCCGCCCCCTACACCAGTCTGCGCCGCAGCGCCTGCGGTTGGACCGACAAGAACTCGCGCAAGAGCCAAGCCGAGTTCGCCTGCTCCTCCTGCGGCTTCACCTGCAACGCCGACACCAACGCAGCAACCAACGTCGCGGCAGGACAGGGCGGGATCCCCCGCCCCCGGCGAACAACCGGTGCCGGAGGGGTGACAACGGCCACCAGCCGCTCGAACACCCGTGAACCCCAACCCACACGGGCTGGAATCCCCCTCTTTTAAGTGGGGGGGGGAGGATGTCAAAGCAGGTCCATGCATCCGCCGCCGCCGTCGGGAAGCACGGCGTCCCGGATGGTCCCGAACGTCGCGGGCCGTCCAGGAATCGTCCCGAGCCGGGCCGGACGCCAGCTCCCTCGGGCGCGGACGTCTCGGCCCCGGCGTCGGGCGCGGGGCCGGCCGGGACGCGGCTCCAGAGCACCGCGCCCGGCAGCCGGGACGCCCGTTCCGCGTACATGGCTGCCACGCTACGCCGGGCGGGCCCGGTGCTCCTGCGGGCTGACGCCGTAGACCCGCTTGAAGGCGCTGGAGAGCGCGAAGGCGCTGCCATAGCCGACGTGGCGGGCGATCGTCTCCAGGGTGTCGTCGCTCTCGCGGAGCCGGTCGGCGGCGGAGCCGAGGCGCCAGCCGGTCAGGTACGTCATCGGGGGTTCCCCGACGAGTTCGCCGAAGCGTCTGGCCAGCGCGGCGCGCGAGACGCCGGTCTCGGCGGCGAGCGCGGCGACCGTCCAGGGCCTGGCGGGGTCGTCCTGGAGGAGCCGGAGCGCGCGGCCCACGACCGGGTCCGCGAGGGCCTGGTACCAGGCGGGAGCGGCGGCCTCCGGGCGGGAGAACCAGGCCCGCAGGGCGGTGATCATCAGCAGGTCGAGGAGCCGGTCCAGGACGACCTCCTGGCCGGGCTCGTCGCGCACCATCTCCACGGCGAGGATCGGGGTCAGCGGGCATTCCCACACGTCGGAGGGGAGCGCGAGCAGCGGCGGCAGGGCGTCGAGCAGCCGGCGGTTGACCTCGCCCCGCATCATGTACGTCCCGATCAGGAGCACCGTGGAGCCCTCCAGCCGGTCGCCCCAGCTCCGGACGCCGAGGTCCCAGTGGCCCTTGAGCGAGCGTCCGTCCGGGTAGGAGCACTCGCCGCCCGGCAGGATCACGGCCTGGGGCGGGGTGGCGGGCTCGTCGGCGCAGCGGTACGGGTCGGGGCCGCGCGCGATGGCGAGGTCACCGGCCCGCAGCCGCAGTGCCTCGCCCTCGTCCGGTACGACCCAGGCGTCGCCGCGGACCACCAGCATGATCGACAGGGGGGCGCGGTCCTCGACGCGTACGCACCACGGCGGGTCGAAGCACGCGCGGATCATGAAGGCGCCCCGCGCGCGCGGACCCTCCAGCAGGCCGGCGAGCGGGTCCCCCCGCATGAGCATGTCCGAACGTGGCGGAGCGTCCATGCGGCCAGCGTAGACGGCGGCTCCGGCAGCCGCGGAAGGCCGTGGACGACCGCTTATGGGAACGAGCCGTTCGCCGATGGTTCCGCGCCGGGGGCGGCAGTTGACTGGAGCGCATGACAGAGAACACGCGGGACATGACAGTGCTGGTGACAGGGGCCACGGGGCGGACCGGGAGCCGGGTCGCGCGGGCCGCGCGGGCCGCGGGCCTGACGGTCCGGGCCGCCTCGCGCGGCACGGGCTTCGACTGGGAGGACGCCTCGACATGGGCCGGGGCGCTGCGCGGCGCCGACGCGGCCTATCTGGCGCACCCCACGGACGTCGGCTCGCCGGCCGCCGCGAAGGCGGTCGGCGCCCTCGCCCGGGAGGCGGTGGAGCTCGGCGCGCGGCGGCTGGTGCTCCTGTCGTCGAGGGGCGAGGACCGGGCCGGACCGACCGAGGAGGCGCTCAGGACGTCCGGCGCGGACTGGACGATCGTACGAGCGTCGTGGTTCTCGCAGAACTTCAGCGAGGGCCCGCTGGTCGAGGGGCTGCGTCAGGGGGAGCTGGTCTTCCCGGCGGGTGAGGTGCGGGAGCCGTTCATCGACGTCCGGGACATCGCGGACGTGGTGGTGGCCGCGTTGACCGGGGGCGAGAGGTACACCGGGCGGGAGCTCGCGATCACGGGGCCCCGGCTGCTGACGTTCCGGGAGGCGGTCGCGGAGATCGCGCGGGCCACGGGCGAGGAGCTGGCGTACACACCGGTGACGGCGCGGCGGTACGGCGACATGCTGGCCGGATTCGGGATGCCGGCGGAGGAGGCCGGATTCCTCGTCGACCTCTTCGAGAGCCTCCTCGACGGCCGTAACGCCCACCTCTCGGACGGCGTCCGGAACATCCTCGGCCGTGCGCCGCGGGACTTCACCGACTTCGCGCGGGAGGCCGCGGCGGCGGGGGCGTGGAAGGCCGCCTGACGGGACGGACCGCGCGGACTCACTCCCCTGACGAGTGCTCCTCGCCGTTCTTCGGGGCGTGGTGGGTGTGGTGGGTGTTCTTGGCGTGGGTGCGCAGGCGGGACGTCACGTCCTCCGGGGGAAGGAAGCGCGACCAGCGTTCCGGGAACTCGGAGGGCATGTCGGGGTCGTCGGGATCGGCGTCGTACGAGCGGTGCGCGGCGACGCGGGCGACGTACTCGGCGGCCTGGACCTCGCGCAGCCGTTCGTTGGCGGCACGGGCCGCGGCGGTGGCTGCGGCCGGCCAGACCCGGTCGATGGCCGCGTTGACGGCCGCGCCGACGAGGACGGCGAAGGCGGCGACGCCGATCCACAGCAGGACGGCCACCGGGGCGGCGAGCGAGCCGTAGATGGTGGGGCCCTCGATGGTGTTGGTCAGGTAGATGCGCAGCAGGAAGCTGCCGAGGACCCACATGGCGAGGGCGACCAGGGCGCCCGGCACGTCCTCGACCCAGGGCGAACGGACGGGGACGGACACGTGGTAGAGGGTCGTCAGGAAGGCGACCGACAGGACGATGACGACCGGCCAGTACAGGACCTGGACGACGGTCGTCGACCACGGCACGACGTTCACCACGGCGTCCGGGCCCGCCACCATCAGCGGGAGCGCCACGGAGCCGATCAGCAGGGCCACGATGAACAGCAGGAAGGACATCATCCGGGTCTTCACGATGCCCCGGGTGCCGTCGAGTCCGTACATCACGGTGATGGTGTCGACGAAGACGTTCACCGCGCGCGAGCCCGACCACAGGGCGAACAGAAATCCGAGGGAGATGATGTCGGGCCGGCCGCCCTTCATCACGTCGTGCAGGATCGGCTCGGCGATCTGGTGGACGCCCTTCTGGGTCAGCACCGTGCGGGAGGCGTCCAGGATGTTGGACTCCAGACTGGCGATGGTGTCGGCGCCGGTCCACGCGTCCACGTATCCGAGCAGCCCGATCATGCTGAGGAGCAGCGGGGGCACGGACAGCAGGGTGAAGAAGGCGGCCTCGGCCGCGAGTCCGAGGATCCGGTACTCCATGCACGAGTTGACGGTGTCCTTGAGCAGCAGCCAGGCGGTCCTGCGCTTGGAGACGTTCCGGTAGAGCGCGCGAGCGCGGTGGAAGCGGCCCGAGCGAGGCCGTTCGCTTGTTTCTTTTGCCTGGTGCACGTCCTTACGGTAGCGGTATGGCAGCCAGCACCCACACCGTGACCAACCAGGCTCCGCCCCTGGTCGGATATGACGTATTCACCGCCGACCGGGCCCTCGGCGAGGCGGTCGGCCGGCATCTCGATCCGGAGCTCCTCCAGGAGGCGCGCGAGGAGTTGTCGGCGCTCGGCCGGACGACGGGGTCCGCCCAGGTGCAGGAGTGGGGTGCGCTGGCGAACGAGAACCCGCCGAAGCTGCGCAGCCACGACCGCTACGGCAACCGGATCGACGAGGTCGACTTCCACCCGTCCTGGCACCGTCTCCTCGGCAAGGGTGTGTCGGCGGGGCTGACGTCGGCGTGGACCCGGCCCGGCGGACACGTCAGGCGTGCGGCGGGCTTCGTGGTCTGGACGCAGGCCGAGGCGGGCAACGGCTGCCCGCTGTCCATGACCCACGCGGCGGTGCCGGCGCTGCGCGCGGATCCGGCGCTCGCCGCGGAGTGGGTGCCGCGGCTGACGTCCGCGGTGTACGACCAGGAACTGCGTCCCGCGTCCCGGAAGGCCGGCGTGCTCTTCGGTATGGGCATGACGGAGAAGCAGGGCGGCAGCGACGTCCGCGCCAACACAACGGAGGCGCGGCCGCTCGCCGAGGACGGGACGTACGCGCTGACCGGGCACAAGTGGTTCTGCTCGGCGCCGATGTCGGACGGCTTCCTCGTCCTGGCGCAGGCTCCGGGCGGGCTGACCTGTTTCCTGGTGCCGCGTGTCCTGGAGGACGGCACCCGCAACGTCTTCCGTATCCAGCGGCTCAAGGACAAGCTCGGCAACCGGTCCAACGCGTCGAGCGAGGTCGAGTTCGACGGGACGTGGGCGCGCCGGGTGGGCGACGAGGGGCGCGGGGTGCGCACCATCATCGGGATGGTCGCGGCGACCCGGCTGGACTGTGTGCTCGGTTCGGCCGCGCTGATGCGGCAGGCGGTCGCTCAGGCGATCCATCACTGCACCTACCGCGAGGCGTTCGGCGGCCGGCTCGTCGACAAGCCGCTGATGCGCAACGTCCTCGCCGACATGGCGCTGGAGTCGGAGGCGGCGACGACGCTGGCGATGCGGCTCGCGGCGGCGTACGACGACGGGAGCGAGCAGGAGCGGGCGTTCCTGCGGCTCGCGGTGCCCGCCGCCAAGTACTGGGTGACCAAGCGGTGTACGCCGGTCGCGGTGGAGGCGCTGGAGTGCCTGGGCGGCAACGGCTACGTCGAGGAGTCGGGCATGCCACGACTGTTGCGGGAGTCTCCTCTCAACTCCATCTGGGAGGGCGCGGGCAATGTGCAGGCGCTGGACGTCCTGCGCGCTCTGCAGCGGGAGCCGGGTGCCCTGGACGCGTATCTGCGGGAGGTGGGCCGGGCCCGCGGCGCCGACCACCGGCTCGACGGGGCGATCAAGAACCTGCTGACCGAACTCGCCGACCTGGACGGCATCGAGGCCCGTGCCCGCCGGCTGGTCGAGCGGATCGCGCTGGTGCTCCAGGGTTCGCTGCTCGTCCGGTACGCGCCCCCGGAGGTCGCCGACGTGTTCTGCGCCTCGCGCCTGGGCGGCGACTGGGGCACGGGGTTCGGGACGCTGCCGCACAGTCTGGATCTGGCCACGGTGGTGGAGCGGGCCCGGCCGGTGGCCTGAGGGAGGCGCTGACGCGGGGGTGGTGCTGCGCCGACACGGCACCACCCCCGCCGCTCGCCCCGTTCAGGAGCTCGGACACCGCACGGGCGGCATCGCTGTCAGTTTCGAGGAACCTTGTGACCGTTGGCGAGAGTTGCAGACCGTTGCATTCCTTTGTGCACCTTGTGCGAAGGCCCCGCAGACCCGGCCGAGAGCAGGCACGATGTGGGATGACGGCGGTGTCGCGGCCCGTACGAGGTCCTGGTTTCGGGAGTGCTCTGTGAAGACCACATCGTTCAACCCAGCCCGTTTCGCACCGTCCGACGCGTCCGAAACGGCGGGGCACCTCCAGCAGACCTGGGCGGCGTCGGTCAAGGGCGAGCGGGGCGAGTTCGCCCCGCGTCCGGTGATCGGCCGGTCCTGGCAAAGAGCGAAACGTTTCGGCATCAATCCCGAACAGGGAACGGACAGCATCCTGCTGCATCCGGAAGAACTCGAACACCGGCGGACATCCACCGCGCTCGCCGATGTGATGCCGACCCTGCACGGCGGCCTCGGGACGGTCGCCGACGCCTCCCAGCAGATCATGGTGGTCACCGACCCCGAGGGCCGGGTGCTGTGGCGCGAGGGGAACACGAGCGTGCTGCGCCGGGCCGACACCATCTGCCTGGAGGAAGGCGCCGCCTGGAGCGAGGACACCACCGGCACCAACGCCATCGGAACCGCCCTGTCGGCGGACGCCCCCGTCCAGGTGCACTCGGCCGAGCACTTCGTGCGCACCCTGCACGACTGGACGTGCGCCGCCGCGCCCGTCCACGACCCGCGCGACGGACGGCTCCTCGGGATCATCGACGTGAGCGGCCCGGACGGCACCTTCCACCCCGCCACCCTCGCACTGGTCGACACCGTGTCCAGACTGGCCGAAAGCGAACTGCGCACCGCGCATCTGACCGCCATCGAGCGGCTGCGCGCGGTGGCCGCGCCCCTGCTGTGCCGGCTCGACGGTCCCGCGCTCGTGGTGGACACCCACGGCTGGCTCGCCGCCGTCACCGGCATGCCGCCCGTGGACCGGGTCCCGCTGCCCGACTCCTTCGGCGCGGGCCACGTCTGGCTGCCCTCCCTCGGAACGTGCGTCGCCGAGCCGATGCCCGGCGGCTGGCTGCTGCGCGTCACCGGCGCCGGCGACATCGGAAGCGCCGGGCGGGTGGTCCTCGACCTCGCCGAACCCCGCCGCCCGCACATCACCGTCGCGGGCACGGCGGGCAGTTGGGCCCAGGACCTGAGCCCGCGCCACGCGGAACTCCTCTACGTGCTCGCCGTGCACCGGCAGGGACGCAGCGCCGCCCAGCTCGCGGTCGACCTCTTCGGCGATCCCACCCGCACGGTCACGGTCCGCGCCGAACTGTCCCGCGTACGCCGCCGGCTCATCGGGCTCCTCGACCACCGCCCGTACCGCTTCCGCGAGGAGGTGGAGGTCGAGGTCCTGCTGCCGGACGACCCCCGGGACCTGCTGCCGCACTCGACCGCGCCCGCGGTGCTCGGAGCGCGCGCGACGGCCGAACCGGCGCCGTCATGAGGACGAGGAGGGGTGAAGCGAGCGTATTTCGGGGGCGTCTTCCGCGGTCTTTGTCCTGGCCGGGGGGTCACTGCCGTAGCATCCACTCCACAGGCCACCCCACGCGTCTCTCCGTCAACGCCCTCGGCGGGGGAGGCAGTTGGCCTATCCGGGAGGACGCATGAAGCAGCGCGGCAGGCACCGTCGTCGAAGAAGGGGACAGGCGCTGCGCGCCACCCTTGCCGGAACCGCGCTCGCGCTCACCGCGGCCGCCACCCTGATCAGCACCTCGCAGGCCACCGGCGCCGGCAATCCGGGCGGCCTCACCACACTGCGCACCGGCTCCGCCACACAGCTCCGCCTCCACGAGAACCTCACCTCCCGGGAATCCCTCGACACGCTCAGCGGCACCATGGGCGGCAACGTGGGCGTCGACGGGGTCCTGCGCGACGCCGACCACTCGATGCGCAACACCGCAGACTGCACGGCCGACGAGCGGGCCGCGCTCCCCGTGGAGCCGACGGCCACCCGCGCGTACTGCTGGGACGACGCCGACGCGCGGACCCCGGGGTGGCGGCCGCGTTCCGTGACCACGTCCGGTGACGCCGACGACGACGGCGCGTGGGGCACCCACCAGGTGATCCTGGCCGGCTGGACCCATCGCGACGGCCGTGCGGCCGCACCGGACCGGAACGAGGGACTCGCCCGGATCGCCGTCGTCGACGCGACGGACCCGGACGCCCTCCGCTACCGCTGGGTCCTGCTCGTCGCCCCGCGGGCCGGCGGCAAGGACTTCACCGCGGTCCGCACCGGCCTGGGCGGCATGGTCTGGTATCAGGACAAACTGATCGTCACCGCGGACCACGGCGACGGCCTGCTCGTCTTCGACCTGCACCGACTGCTGCGCGCCGACGTGGACAGCGGCGCCGTGGGCCGGACGGGCCACGGCTACTCGGCCGCCGGTTACCGCTACGTCCTCCCCGCGATCGGCTCGTACGACCTGGAGGGCGGCTCGTGTACGCGCGGCCGCGACCACGCGGTCCCCTGTATCGGCTCGCTCTCCCTGGACCGTACGACGGCTCCCGACAGCCTGGTCGCGACGGAGGCCGCGGCCGACCGTCCGGAGCGCACCCGGGTCTGGCGGTACGCGTTCAGCACCGCCGCCTACCGCACCGGACTGCTCGCCGACGCCCAGGGGCACGTGAACGCGGCCGAGGCCTGGACGACCAAGGGCTCCGGGATCTCCGGCGCCCTCGCGCACCGGTCCCGGTGGTACATCGGACGGCCGTCCGACAGCAGCACCGGACACGCGTCCCTGTGGCGCCAGAGCGGAGACGGCGCCGACGCGGCCACGTGCACCGCGGACCAGTCGCACGCCTGCTGGGGCCTCGGCACCGGGTCGTTCTCCTACTGGCAGCGGACCGGCGAGCTGTGGAGCCTGTCCGACGCGGCGGACCGCAGGGTGCTGTACGCGGTGCCGCTGTCGTCGGTGGACGGCTCGCTCGACTAGCGGGGCCGCCCGGGAGGGGCCACTCAAGAGGGGTCGCTCGGACGCGGGCCGGTCCCGGCCGCCTCGGCGCGCCCTCGCTCCGCGAGCCGGTTCGCGGACGCCTTTGGAGGGGCGGCCGCCTCCGTGATTCCCTGGCCGTCATGAGCGACATCAGCGTGACCACCTGGTCCCTGGAGCAGACGGCCCCGGCCGACCTGCTCCCCTCGAGCGCGCCGGACGGGGATCTGCGGATCGTCCGCGCCGCGGTCCCCTCGCCCGAGTTCAGCCGCTTCCTGTACGCCTCGGTGGGCGGGGACATCCTCTGGACGGACCGGCTCGCGTGGACGTACGCGCGGTGGCAGGAGATCCTCGACAGGCCGGGCACGGAGACCTGGGTCGCCTACGACCGGGGCACCCCGGCGGGCTACGTCGAGCTGGAGGCCCAGGACGACGGGGCCGTGGAGATCGTCTACTTCGGACTCGTCCCCGCGTTCCGCGGCCGCCGGATCGGGGGCCACCTCCTCTCGTACGGGGCCGCGCGCGCCTGGGACCTGGCCGACCGCTGGCCCGGACTGGCCGGGACGAAGCGCGTCTGGCTGCACACGTGCAGCAAGGACGGCGAGCACGCGATGGACAACTACCTGCGCCGCGGCTTCCGGCTCTTCGACACCAAGGTCGAACAGGAGGCCCAGGCCGTCACACCGGGTCCGTGGCCCGGCGCCTACCCCGTCTGACCCGCTTTGTGCCGTGGTGACCACGGCTCCGGCCCCTCCTCGGCCCCTCCTCACGCCGCCGACGGAGGGCCGATCATGTGATCGACAACACCCTTGTCTCGGCATTCGGGACAAGGGTGTCCACATTTTGGACGATGGTGGACTGCCCCGAGATCCCCGTGACACGCTTCCGTCATGTCTGGAACTGGAATTGCCTTGGTGAGTCGGCGGCACGTCGACCTCGGCCGCATGTCCAGCGCCATCTGTCCGGCGAGCTGATCAGCCCAGCAGCGCCGACCCCCCTCTTTTTGCGACCCTTGCGCAGTGCTGCGCCCATTCTTCCGTATGCACCCGTATGCGCAGGTCAGAGCCGCAGATCAGACCTGCCCCGCAGTCTCGAAGGACGAAACAGCCATGGCCGCCACCCCGCAGGATCCAGCCGTCGCGCCCCGCCGCAAGGTGAGCCGTCACCGCGGTGAGGGCCAGTGGGCCGTAGGTCACTTCACCCCGCTCAACGGCAACGAGCAGTTCAAGAAGGACGACGACGGTCTCAACGTGCGGACACGCATTGAGACGATCTACTCGAAGCGGGGATTCGACTCGATCGACCCCAACGACCTGCGCGGCCGGATGCGCTGGTGGGGTCTCTACACCCAGCGCAAGCCCGGGATCGACGGCGGCAAGACCGCGATCCTGGAGCCGGAGGAGCTGGACGACGAGTTCTTCATGCTGCGCGTGCGGATCGACGGTGGCCGGCTGACCACCGAACAGCTCCGTGTCATCGGCGAGATCTCGCAGGAGTTCGCGCGCGGCACGGCCGATCTCACGGACCGCCAGAACGTCCAGTACCACTGGATCCGCATCGAGGACGTTCCGGAGATCTGGAACCGCCTGGAGGCCGTCGGTCTGTCCACGACCGAGGCCTGCGGTGACACGCCCCGCGTCATCCTCGGCTCGCCCGTCGCCGGTATCGCCGAGGACGAGATCATCGACGGCACGCCGGCCGTCGATGAGATCCAGCGCCGGATCATCGGCAACAAGGACTTCTCCAACCTGCCCCGCAAGTTCAAGTCCGCGATCTCCGGCTCGCCGCTGCTCGACGTGGCGCACGAGATCAACGACATCGCCTTCGTCGGCGTGAACCACCCGGATCACGGCCCCGGCTTCGACCTGTGGGTCGGCGGCGGCCTCTCCACCAACCCGAAGATCGGCCAGCGCCTCGACGCCTGGGTCCCGCTCGACGAGGTCGCGGACGTCTACGAAGGCGTCATCTCGATCTTCCGGGACTACGGCTACCGGCGGCTGCGCAACCGTGCCCGCCTGAAGTTCCTGGTCGCCGACTGGGGCGTGGAGAAGTTCCGCCAGGTCCTGGAGGACGAGTACCTGAAGCGCAAGCTGGTCGACGGCCCCGCCCCCGACCAGCCGGTCGCCCGCTGGCGCGACCACGTCGGAGTGCACCGGCAGCAGGACGGCCTCTACTACGTCGGCTTCGCCCCGCGCGTCGGCCGCATCGACGGCGCCACCCTGACGAAGATCGCCGGGCTCGCCGAGGCACACGGCTCCGGCCGGCTGCGCACCACCGTCGAGCAGAAGATGATCGTGCTCGACGTGGACGAGACGCGCATCGACTCGCTCGTCGAGGGCCTGGAGGCGCTCGACCTGACCGTCAAGCCCTCACCGTTCCGGCGCGGCACGATGGCCTGCACCGGCATCGAGTTCTGCAAGCTCGCGATCGTCGAGACCAAGGCGCGCGGAGCTTCCCTGATCGACGAACTCGAGCGCCGCATCCCCGAGTTCGAAGAACCCATCACCATCAACATCAACGGCTGCCCCAACGCCTGCGCCCGCATCCAGGTCGCGGACATCGGTCTCAAGGGCCAGTTGGTCCTGGACGAGAACGGTGAGCAGGTCGAGGGATACCAGGTGCACCTGGGCGGCGCGCTCGGCCTCGAGGCCGGGTTCGGCCGCAAGGTCCGCGGCCTGAAGGTCACCTCGGACGAGCTGCCCGACTACATCGAGCGTGTCCTCAAGCGTTTCCAGGCGGAGCGCGAGGACGACGAGCGCTTCGCCACCTGGGCCGCGCGCGCCTCCGAGGAGGCCCTGTCGTGAGCGAACGCGCGGCACCTTTCTACTGCCCCTACTGCGGAGACGAGGACCTGCGACCCAGCGAACAGGGCCACGGCGCGTGGGAGTGCGCGGCGTGCAACCGAGCCTTCCAGCTCAAGTTCCTGGGACTGCTGTCCCGGGGCGTCCAGCGGGAAGAGCGTGGAGGGGCGGAGATATGACGGTCACTCAGCAAGAGCGCACGGACGACGACTTGAAGATCCTGGCCGAGCAGGCCGGACGCGACCTGGAGGACGCGTCCGCCCTGGAGATCCTGCGCTGGGCCACGGACACGTTCGGCGGGGCGTTCTGCGTGACCTCCTCGATGGAGGACGCGGTGGTCGCTCATCTGGCGTCGCGTGCCCGGCCGGGTGTGGACGTGGTGTTCCTCGACACGGGCTATCACTTCCCGGAGACGATCGGCACGCGGGACGCGGTCGAGGCCGTGATGGACGTGCGTGTCATCACGCTGACCCCGCGTCGCAGCGTCGCCGAGCAGGACGCCGAGTACGGGCCGCGGCTGCACGACCGCGACCCGGACCTGTGCTGCAAGCTCCGCAAGGTCCAGCCGCTGGAGGAGGGCCTGACCGGCTACCGGGCCTGGGCGACCGGGCTGCGCCGTGACGAGTCCCCGACCCGGGCGAACACCCCGGTGGTGGGCTGGGACGAGAAGCGCCGCAAGGTGAAGGTCTCGCCGATCGCCCGCTGGACGCAGGACGACGTGGACGCGTACATCGCCGAACACGGCGTACTGACCAACCCGTTGCTGATGGACGGCTACCCCTCCGTCGGCTGCGCCCCCTGCACCCGCCGGGTGCTGGAGGGCGAGGACGCGCGCGCCGGCCGCTGGGCGGGCCGCGCGAAGACCGAGTGCGGACTGCACGGATGACGACGACCACGACGAACACCGCGCCCGGCGCGGATCCCACGATTTCTCAGGAGCGGGAAGTGACGAGCGGAGCCACCGTCTGGCTCACGGGTCTGCCGAGTGCCGGCAAGACCACCATCGCCTACGAGCTGGCCGGCCGGCTGCGCGAGGAAGGCCACCGCGTCGAGGTGCTCGACGGCGACGAGATCCGTGAGTTCATCTCGGCGGGCCTCGGCTTCGGCCGCGAGGACCGGCACACCAACGTGCAGCGCATCGGCTTCCTCGCCGAACTGCTCGCCCGCAACGGCGTCAAGGCGCTCGTCCCGGTCATCGCGCCCTACGCCGACAGCCGCGAGGCGGTGCGTGGGCGTCACGAGGAGAACGGGACGACGTACCTGGAGGTGCACGTGGCGACTCCGGTCGAGGTGTGCTCCGTACGCGATGTGAAGGGCCTCTACGCCAAGCAGGCCGCGGGGGAACTGACGGGGCTCACCGGGGTCGACGACCCCTACGAGGCGCCCGAGTCGCCCGATCTGCGCATCGAGTCGCACACCCAGACCGTGCGGGAGTCCGCCGCCGCGCTGCACGCGCTGCTCACCGAGAAGGGTCTCGCATGACGACCGTCGCCAGCGTCTCCGAGGAGACCGAGAGCAGCCCGTACACGCTGTCGCACTTGGACGCGCTGGAGTCGGAGGCCGTCCACATCTTCCGTGAGGTGGCGGGTGAGTTCGAGCGGCCGGTGATCCTCTTCTCCGGTGGCAAGGACTCCATCGTCATGCTGCATCTGGCGCTGAAGGCGTTCGCCCCGGCGGCGGTCCCCTTCACGCTGCTGCACGTGGACACCGGGCACAACTTCCCCGAGGTCCTGGAATACCGCGACCGGACCGTGGCCCGGCACGGTCTGCGGCTGCACGTGGCCTCGGTGCAGGACTACATCGACCGCGGTGTGCTGCGCGAGCGCCCGGACGGCACCCGCAACCCGCTGCAGACCCTGCCGCTGACGGAGAGGATCCAGTCGGAGCGATTCGACGCCGTGTTCGGTGGCGGACGCCGTGACGAGGAGAAGGCCCGCGCCAAGGAGCGGGTGTTCTCGCTGCGCGACGAGTTCTCGCAGTGGGACCCGCGCCGCCAGCGCCCGGAGCT
>NZ_JBHYXD010000138.1:0-18264 GCF_042751995.1 Streptomyces sp. NPDC059371
GAGGAGTCCGTCCCGGCCGAGGTGTCCGGCGTGTCACCGGACCCCGGCGCGCCGGGCGGGTCCGAGGGGCCCGATGAGTCCTCGGAGCCCGGTGCACGGTCCGGGGCGTCCGCGCCGGCGCTCTCGCCCTGGTCCGTCGCCTTCCGCGGTTCCCCGGCCCCGGTGTCCTGCCCGGCGTCCTGCTCCGGGCGCTGGGGCATCGGCGGCCGGCCGCGGCCGCCGGGGGTGTCACGCAGGTACGAGGCCGGCTCGCCGCTCTCCGTGGCGTGGCCCGGGGACCCCGCCGTCGGTCCGCCGCCGTCCCTGCGGCGCAGATAACGCTCGAACTCGCGGGCGATCGCCTCACCGGACGCCTCCGGCAGCTCGGCGGTGTCCCGGGCCTCCTCCAGCGTCTGCACGTACTCGGCGACCTCACTGTCCTCGGCGGCGAGCTGGTCGACGCCGAGCTGCCAGGCCCGCGCGTCCTCGGGCAGCTCGCCCAGCGGAATGCGCAGGTCGATGAGGTCCTCCAGGCGGTTGAGCAGCGCCAGCGTCGCCTTCGGGTTGGGCGGCTGCGACACGTAGTGCGGTACGGCCGCCCACAGGGACACGGCCGGTACGCCGGCGTGCGTGCAGGCCTCCTGGAGGATGCCGACGATGCCCGTGGGGCCCTCGTACTTGGTCTCCTCCAGATCCATCGTGCGGGCCAGGTCGGCGTCCGAGGTGACACCGCTGACCGGCACCGGGCGGGTGTGCGGGGTGTCGCCGAGCAGCGCGCCCAGGATCACCACCAGCTCCACGCCCAGTTCGTGCGCGAACCCGAGCAGTTCGTTGCAGAACGAGCGCCAGCGCATCGACGGCTCGATACCCCGGACCAGCACCAGGTCGCGCGGCTTCTCGCCGCCGATCCGGACCACCGACAGACGCGTGGTCGGCCAGGTGATCTTGCGGACGCCGCCGTCCAGGAACACGGTCGGGCGGTTCACCTGGAAGTCGTAGTAGTCCTCGGCGTCCAGCGCCGCGAACACCTCGCCCTTCCATTCCCTGTCCAGGTGCGCGACCGCGGCGGAGGCGGCGTCGCCGGCGTCGTTCCAGCCTTCGAACGCGGCCACCATGACTGGGTCGATCAGCTCGGGAACCCCCTCCAGCTCGATCACCCAGCGCCTCCTTCCGATCTGCCCTCGCGTACGCCTCAACCTTACGGCGTGCCGAGGGGACCTCCGCAGCCCCCTTGCACGGGGGAGTGAACGGATCACTGCCCCGTCGAAGGCCCGGAAACACGCGAGCCCGCCACCCCGCCCCGCGCTCCCGCCCCCGCCAACTCGTCGGCGGCACCACCCCCGTGGGAGCCGCCCTTGCACGGGGAAGAGGGGCGGCACCCCCCGTGGGAGCCGCCCCTCACCCGTCCGTGGACGCCTACTTGCCGTCGAGCAGGTGCTGCACCTTGCCGCGGACCTCGTCCGTCGCGAGACCGCGGATCGTCAGCGTCGTACGGCGGCGCAGTACGTCGTCCGCCGTCTCGGCCCACTCGTTGTCCCGGGCGTAGACGACCTGCGCCCAGATCTCCGGGGCGTCCGGGTGGACGCGCTCGCCGAGCGCCGGGTTCTCGTTCGCCAGCCGGGCGATGTCGAAGGCCAGCGAGCCGTAGTGGGTGGCCAGATGCCGGGCCGTGTCGGCGGCCATGCGCGGACCGGGCGCCGGGCCGTCCACCAGCAGACGGTGGGCGACCGCGCGCGGGTTGGCGACACCGGGCAGCGGCAGCTTCTTCGGCAGCGTGGACATCGGCTCGAAGTCCTCGCCGAGCGGGCGGCCCGGCAGCGACTCCAGCTTCTTCATGACCGTACGGCCGATGTGCCGGAAGGTGGTCCACTTGCCGCCCGCGACGGACAGCATGCCGCCGCGGCCCTCCGTGACGACCGTCTCGCGCTTGGCCTTCGACGTGTCGCCGGGGCCGCCGGGCAGCACCCGCAGACCGGCGAAGGAGTACGTGATCAGGTCGCGCGAGAGCTGCTGGTCGCGGATGGAGAACGCGGCCTCGTCGAGTATCTGGGCCGTGTCCTTCTCGTTGACCGAGACGTCCGCCGGGTCGCCCTCGTACTCCTCGTCGGTGGTGCCGAGCAGCAGCATGTCCTCCCAGGGGAGGGCGAAGGTGATGCGGTACTTGTCGATCGGGGTGGCCAGCGCCGCCTTCCACGGGGAGGTGCGCTTCAGGACCAGGTGCGCGCCCTTGGACAGCCGGATCGACGGAGCCGCGTTCGGGTCCTCCAGCTTGCGCAGGTGGTCGACCCACGGGCCGGTCGCGTTCAGCACGAGACGGGCGTTCACGCCGAACTCGTCGCCGGACAGCCGGTCCCGCAGCTCGGCGCCCGTCACCCGGCCCCGGGCGAAGCGCAGGCCCGTGACCTCGGCGTGGTTCAGGACCGCCGCCCCCGACTCGACGGCCGCGCGGACCGTCATCAGGGCCATGCGGGAGTCGTTCATCTGGTCGTCGCCGTACACGGCCACGGCCTTGAGGTTGTCGGTGCGCAGCTCGGGCACGTCCTGCGCGGCCTTGGAGGGGCTGAGCAGGTGTCCCACGCCGTCACCGAACGCCGACAGCGCGGAGTAGGCGAAGACGCCCGCTCCGAGCTTCGCCGCGCCGTGCGGCCCGCCCTTGTACACGGGGAGGTAGAACGTGAGCGGATTCGCCAGGTGGGGTGCCACCTGGCGGGAGACCGCACGGCGCTCGAAGTGGTTCTCCGCCACCAGCTTCACCGCGCCGGTCTGCAGGTAGCGCAGACCGCCGTGGAGGAGCTTGGAGGACGCGGAGGAGGTGGCGCCGGCGAAGTCGCCGGCGTCGACCAGAGCCACCCGCAGCCCGGACTGCGCGGCGTGCCAGGCGGTGGAGATGCCCAGGATGCCGCCGCCGATGACGAGGAGGTCGTACGTCGCCTTGGAGAGCTGCTCCCGGGTCTCGGCGCGGCTCGGGTTGGAGCCGGAGGCCGGGTGCGTACCGAGGGCAGGCACGGACTGCAGGGTGGACTGGCTGGTCATTGCGGGTTCTTACTCCTCGTCAGTTCTCGTCTTCGATCCAGCCCATGGTCCGCTCGACGGCCTTGAGCCAGCTCTTGTACTCACGGTCGCGGACGTCCGCGTCCATGTTGGGGGTCCATTCCGCGGCCCGGCGCCAGTTGGCGCGCAGGTCCTCGGTGTTGGTCCAGAAGCCGACGGCCAGACCGGCGGCGTAGGCGGCGCCGAGGCAGGTGGTCTCGGCGACCATCGGGCGCACCACGGGGGCGTCCAGGACGTCGGCCAGGGTCTGCATCAGCAGGTTGTTGGAGGTCATGCCGCCGTCGACCTTGAGCGCCGTGAGCTCGACGCCGGAGTCCTTGGTCATGGCGTCGCTGATCTCACGGGTCTGCCAGGCGGTGGCCTCCAGGACGGCGCGCGCGATGTGCGCCTTGGTGACGTACCGGGTGAGGCCGGCGATCACACCGCGGGCGTCGGGACGCCAGTACGGGGCGAACAGGCCGGAGAAGGCCGGTACGAAGTAGGCGCCGCCGTTGTCCTCGACCGAGGACGCGAGCGTCTCGATCTCGGCGGCGGACTGGATCAGGCCCATCTGGTCGCGCATCCACTGCACCAGCGAGCCGGTGACGGCGATGGAGCCTTCCAGGGCGTAGACCGGCTCCTGCTCGCCGATCCGGTAGCCGACCGTGGTCAGCAGGCCCGAGTACGAGTTGATGATCTTGTCACCGGTGTTCATCAGCATGAAGGTGCCGGTGCCGTACGTGGACTTGGCCTCGCCCTCGGCGAAACAGGTCTGGCCGAAGAGGGCCGCCTGCTGGTCGCCGAGCGCGGAGGCGACCGGGATGCCGCCGAGCAGCTCGCCGAGCGGGCCGCCGGTGACCTCGCCGTACACCTCGGCGGAGGAGCGGATCTCGGGCAGCATCGCCAGCGGGACACCGATCGACTCGGCGATCTTCTCGTCCCAGGCCAGGGTGTGCAGGTTCATCAGCATGGTGCGCGAGGCGTTGGTGACGTCGGTGACGTGCTTGCCGCCGTCGGGACCGCCGGTCAGGTTCCAGATGACCCAGGTGTCCATGGTGCCGAAGAGGATGTCCCCGGCCTCGGCGCGCTCGCGCAGGCCCTCGACGTTGTCGAGCAGCCAGCGCGCCTTGGGTCCCGCGAAGTACGACGCGAGAGGCAGGCCGGTCTCGCGGCGGAAGCGGTCCTGGCCGACGTTGCGGCCGAGTTCCTTGCACAGCGCGTCGGTGCGGGTGTCCTGCCAGACGAGCGCGTTGTGGACGGGCTCACCGGTGTTCTTGTCCCAGAGCAGCGTGGTCTCACGCTGGTTGGTGATGCCGATGGCCTTGATGTCGTCACGGGTGATGTCGGCCTTCGAGATGGCTCCGGCGACGACCTCCTGGACGTTGGTCCAGATCTCGGCGGCGTCGTGCTCGACCCAGCCCGGCTTCGGGAAGATCTGCTCGTGCTCCTTCTGGTCGACGGAGACGATGCGTCCGTCGCGGTCGAAGACGATGCAGCGCGACGAGGTGGTGCCCTGGTCGATGGCGGCGATGAAGGGGCCGGCGGTGTGTGCGTCGGTCACGGTGTGCTCCTGGTGTCCGTGGGAGAGGGGCTGTATACGGCGCGGTGCTTCAAAGCGGTGCTGTGCGGCTCATGGTGCATGGGGCGCGGCTTCCAAGCGTGCTGGAGCGGGGGCTCCTAGGCGAAGGCGACGTTGTATATGCCTGCCGCGATCGCGCCGCCGATGAGCGGGCCGACGACCGGGATCCAGGCGTAGCTCCAGTCGGAACCACCCTTGTTGGGCAGAGGGAGCAGGGCGTGCACGATGCGCGGCCCGAGGTCACGGGCCGGGTTGATCGCGTAGCCGGTGGGGCCACCGAGGGAGAGGCCGATGCCCACCACCACGAAGGAGGTGATCAGGGCACCGAGGACGCCCAGGCCGTCGCCGTCGTTGTTCAGTCCCTGCGTGAGGATCGCGAGGACCAGGACCACGGTGCCGATGATCTCGGTGGCGAGGTTCTGCACGGCGTTGCGGATCTCGGGGCCGGTGGAGAAGACGCCGAGCACCGGTCCCGCGGCCGCCTCCTCGGCCTCGACGGCCTTCACGGCCGGCTTGCCGGAGCCGCCGACGATCTCGCTGTCGGTGAGGTGCGCGAGGAACTGGCCGTAGTAGGCGACCCAGACCAGTGCCGCGCCGATCATGGCGCCGAGAAGCTGCCCGCCCCAGTACGTGGCGAGGTTGCTGTAGTCGTTGTCCTTGATCGCGAGGGCGAGGGTCACGGCCGGGTTGAGGTGCGCGCCCGAGAGCGGCGCCGAGATGTAGACCGCGGTCATGACCGCGAAGCCCCACCCGAAGGCGATGGCAAGCCATCCGGCGGCTCGCGCCTTGGAGGCCTTCAGCGTGACGGCGGCGCACACGCCACCGCCGAGCAGGATGAGAACGGCGGTACCGATGGTCTCGCCGATGAAGATGTCGGAGCTGGACACCCGCGACTCCTTTGTCCTTCGTCCAGGGGAAGCCGAACCCCGGGTCCCACCGGTGGTTCGTGCTCTCGGGGAGTGAGAGCGATGTCGGCCCTGGCATTGGCACACCTTAGCGTCTATTGCCGTTAGGTGTTCGACAATGCCGACCGATGGACGGGAGTCTTGCTCTCGCTTCGCCGACTCGTCAAGGGTTGGGTTATCGAAAGCGGGATCGTTACTGATTGCTGTGTGCTATCAATGCGTCGCCGCTCGTCAGAGGGCATACGAAGGAGGCCGGGAAGCATTCCGCTTCCCGGCCTCGATACCCGCGAACGCCGGACCTCGTCACGTACGAAACCGGGACCGAGGTATGTGAAAAACACCGTCGAACGGTGTACGCGTCAGGGCCGCCGGCCATGGGTGGGCGCGCCCCGCACGCCCCGCACGCCCCGCACGGCACCGCGAGCGCCGCCGGGCGGGACGGTCGCGATGCGGTGGCGGCCGGAACCGCCCGGCGCCCGCTGTACGCGCCGGTACGGCCCCGCGAACGCCGTTCGCGTCAGAACCGCCCCGCGCCCAGGTCGCGCGACACCGCGCGGGCGCAGTCACGTACCGCGGCGATGAGCTCCGGACGCAGCTCCCCGTCCTTGCACACCCGCTCCACGGCCCCGGTGATGCCCACCGCGCCGACCGGCATGCGCCGCCGGTTGTGGATCGGGGCGGCGACCGAGGCGACACCCGTCCACGTCTCCTCGACGTCCTCCGCGTACCCCCGCGCGCGGGTCACGTCGAGAACGCCCTCGAAGTCGTCCAGCTCGCTGATCGTCCGCGGGGTGAACGGCTTGCGCTCGACCTCCAGGACCTCGCTGTGCGCCACCGGGTCGTACGCGGACAGCACCTTGCCCAGGGCCGTGGAGTGCAGCGGCTGCATCGCCCCCACCTCCAGGACCTGCCGGCTGTCGTCCGGCCGGAAGACGTGGTGCACGATCAGGACGCCCTGCTGGTGCAGCACGCCCAGATAGACGCTCTCGCCGCTGGAGCGCGCCAGGTCGTCGGTCCACACCAGGGCGCGCGCCCGCAGTTCGTGCACGTCGAGATAGGTGGTGCCCAGCCGCAGCAGTTCGGCGCCGAGCTGGTAGCGCCCGGAGGCGGAGTCCTGCTCGACGAACCCCTCCTGCTGGAGGGTGCGCAGGATGCCGTGGGCCGTACCCTTGGCCAGGCCGAGCGAGGAGGCGATGTCCGACAGGCCGAGCTGCCGCTCGCCGCCCGCGAGCAGCCGCAGCATGGCCGCTGCCCGTTCGAGCGACTGGATGTTCCGTGCCATCGCCGTGCTGCCTCCGTCCCCTTCGACCGCCGGCGCGACTTCCCGCTGCCGTTCGGCAATGTCGAACACTACCGGTCGTCGCCGAGCTCCCGCCAATGGGTGGTCGCCCCGCGTTCCGTCCCTCTCCACACCGCCGTCACCCCACGCCACGCCCGTCCGTCTCGTGGACGCCCATGCCTGATCCGCGGCGCTCCGGGCTACCCTGACGGCGTGCGCCTTCCATGGGAAGCGCAAAGCCGACAGCCGTCGCACTCCAGGGAGCACCTTCATGGCCTCGTTGCCGAACCCGTCCCTTTCGTCCGGTCCTTCCGAAGGCCGGGAGCGAACCGACGCACTCCGAGAAGCGCTCGCCACCCGTGTGGTGGTGGCCGACGGCGCGATGGGCACGATGCTTCAGGCGCAGGACCCGACGCTCGAGGACTTCGAGGACCTCGAAGGCTGCAACGAGATCCTCAACGTCACCCGCCCCGACATCGTGCGCTCCGTCCACGAGGCGTACTTCGAGGTCGGCGTCGACTGCGTCGAGACGAACACCTTCGGTGCGAACCACTCCGCGATGGCCGAGTACGACATCGCGGACCGCGTGCACGAACTCTCCGAGGCCGGCGCCAGGATCGCCCGTGAGGTCGCCGACGCGTTCGGCGCCCGCGACGGCCGCCAGCGCTGGGTGCTGGGCTCCATCGGCCCCGGCACCAAGCTGCCGACGCTCGGCCACGTCTCCTACGGCACCCTGCGCGACGGCTTCCAGGCCAACGCCGAGGGCCTGCTCGCAGGCGGCGCCGACGCCCTGATCGTCGAGACCACCCAGGACCTGCTCCAGACGAAGTCCTCCGTCCTCGGCGCGCACCGCGCCATGGAGGCCACCGGCGTCCGGGTGCCCCTGCTGGTCTCGATGGCCTTCGAGACCACCGGCACCATGCTGCTCGGCTCCGAGATCGGCGCCGCGCTGACCGCGCTGGAACCCCTCGGCATCGACATGATCGGTCTGAACTGCTCGACCGGCCCCGCCGAGATGAGCGAGCACCTGCGCTATCTCACCCGGCACTCCCGCATCCCCCTGCTGTGCATGCCGAACGCGGGCCTGCCGGTCCTGACGAGGGACGGCGCCCACTTCCCGCTCGACGCCGAGGGACTCGCCGACGCCCAGGAGAACTTCGTACGGGACTACGGCCTCTCCCTCATCGGCGGCTGCTGCGGCACGACCCCGGAGCACCTGCGCCAGGTGGTCGAGCGGGTGAACGGCCTCGCGCCCGCCGAACGCAGCCCGCGGCCCGAGCCCGGCGCCGCCTCCCTCTACCAGACGGTCCCCTTCCGCCAGGACACCGCCTACATGGCGATCGGCGAGCGCACCAACGCCAACGGCTCGAAGAAGTTCCGCGAGGCCATGCTGGAAGCCCGCTGGGACGACTGTGTGGAGATGGCGCGCGACCAGATCCGCGAGGGCGCCCACATGCTCGACCTGTGCGTCGACTACGTCGGCCGCGACGGCGTCGCCGACATGGACGAGCTGGCCGGCCGCTTCGCCACCGCCTCCACCCTGCCCATCGTGCTCGACTCCACCGAGGTCGAGGTCCTGCGCGCGGGCCTGGAACGCCTCGGCGGACGCGCGGTCCTCAACTCCGTCAACTACGAGGACGGCGACGGGCCCGAGTCCCGGTTCGCGAAGGTCACCCAGCTCGCGCGGGAGCACGGCGCCGCGCTCATCGCGCTGACCATCGACGAGGAGGGCCAGGCCCGTACCGTCGAGACCAAGGTCGCCATCGCCGAACGGCTCATCGAGGACCTCACGACCAACTGGGGCATCCACGAGTCCGACATCCTCATCGACACCCTGACCTTCACGATCTGTACCGGCCAGGAGGAGTCCCGCAAGGACGGCATCGCCACGATCGAGGCGATCCGCGAGCTCAAGCGCCGCCGCCCCGACGTCCAGACCACGCTCGGCCTGTCCAACATCTCCTTCGGCCTCAACCCGGCCGCCCGCATCCTGCTCAACTCGGTCTTCCTCGACGAATGCGTCAAGGCGGGCCTGGACTCGGCGATCGTGCACGCCTCCAAGATCCTGCCGATCGCCCGCTTCAGCGAGGAGGAGGTCACCACCGCCCTCGACCTCATCCACGACCGGCGCGCCGAGGGCTACGACCCGCTGCAGAAACTCATGGCCCTCTTCGAGGGCGCCACCACCAAGTCCCTCAAGGCGGGCAAGGCCGAGGAACTGGCCGCACTCCCGCTGGACGAGCGCCTGAAGCGGCGCATCATCGACGGCGAGAAGAACGGGCTGGAAGCCGACCTCGCCGAGGCGCTTCAGGACCGCCCCGCCCTCGACATCGTCAACGAGACCCTGCTCGACGGCATGAAGGTCGTCGGTGAGCTCTTCGGCTCCGGCCAGATGCAGCTCCCCTTCGTGCTCCAGTCCGCCGAGGTCATGAAGACGGCCGTCGCCTACCTCGAACCCCACATGGAGAAGTCGGACGCGGAGGGCAAGGGCACCATCGTGCTGGCCACCGTGCGCGGTGACGTCCACGACATCGGCAAGAACCTCGTCGACATCATCCTGTCCAACAACGGCTACAACGTCGTCAACCTCGGCATCAAGCAGCCGGTCTCCGCGATCCTGGACGCCGCCGAGGAACACAAGGCCGACGTCATCGGCATGTCGGGACTCCTGGTCAAATCCACGGTGATCATGAAGGAGAACCTGGAGGAGCTCAACCAGCGGGGCATGTCCGCCGACTACCCCGTCATCCTCGGCGGCGCGGCCCTGACCAGGGCCTACGTCGAACAGGACCTCCACGAGATCTACCAGGGCGAGGTCCGCTACGCCCGCGACGCCTTCGAGGGCCTGCGCCTCATGGACGCCCTCATCGGCGTCAAGCGCGGAGTGCCCGGCGCGGTACTGCCCGAACTCAAGCAGCGCCGGGTCCGCGCCACCACGGCGGCGCAGGTCGAGGAGCGCCCGCAGGAGGGCCACGTCCGCTCCGACGTCTCCACCGACAACCCCGTCCCCGAGGCCCCCTTCACCGGCACCCGCGTGATCAAGGGCATCCAGCTCAAGGAGTACGCCTCCTGGCTGGACGAGGGCGCCCTCTTCAAGGGCCAGTGGGGCCTCAAGCAGGCCCGCGCCGGCGACGGCCCCACCTACGAGGAACTCGTCGAGACCGAGGGCCGGCCGCGGCTGCGCGGTCTGCTGGACCGGCTCCAGCGGGACAACCTGCTGGAGGCCGCCGTGGTCTACGGCTACTTCCCGTGTGTCTCCAAGGACGACGACCTGATCCTCCTGGACGACCAGGGCAACGAGCGGACCCGCTTCACCTTCCCCCGCCAGAGCCGCGGCCGCCGGCTGTGCCTCGCCGACTTCTTCCGCCCCGAGGAATCGGGCGAGACCGACGTCGTCGGACTCCAGGTCGTCACCGTCGGCTCCCGCATCGGCGAGGAGACCGCCAAGCTCTTCGAGGCCAACGCCTACCGCGACTACCTCGAACTGCACGGCCTGTCCGTCCAGCTCGCCGAAGCCCTCGCCGAGTACTGGCACGCCCGCGTCCGCTCCGAGCTGGGCTTCGCCGGGGAGGACCCCGCCGCGATCGACGACATGTTCGCCCTCAAGTACCGCGGTGCCCGCTTCTCCCTCGGCTACGGCGCCTGCCCCAACCTGGAGGACCGCGCCAAGATCGCGCAGCTCCTGGAACCCGAGCGCATCGGCGTCCACCTCTCCGAGGAGTTCCAGCTCCACCCCGAGCAGTCGACCGACGCGATCGTCATCCACCACCCGGAGGCCAAGTACTTCAACGCACGGTGACGGCCCCGACGCGCCGGGGCCCGCGCCACGACGCACACTGATCGGATAAGTCGTACACTGGTCGGTCCATCGCAGGCCGGTTGTCCCCTGACGTACAGGGAGCGACCGGCCTGATCGTCCCTCAAGGAGGTGCGCCAGGATGACCAGTACGGTCCCCGCGCTCGGAACCCGTACGGCCGAAGGCTCAGCCCTGCAGGCCGTACTCCTCGACATGGACGGAACCCTCGTGGACACCGAGGGCTTCTGGTGGGACGTGGAGGTCGCGGTCTTCGCGGCCCTCGGGCACGCGCTGGACGAGTCCTGGCGCCATGTGGTGGTCGGCGGGCCGATGACCCGCAGCGCCGGATTCCTCATCGAGGCCACCGGCGCCGACATCGCCCTCCCCGAACTGTCCGTGCTGCTCAACGACGGTTTCGAGGAGCGCATCGGCCACTCGCTGCCGCTGATGCCGGGCGCCGCCAGACTCCTCGCCGAACTCGCCGCGCACGAGATCCCCACCGCCCTCGTCTCCGCCTCGCACCGGCGGATCATCGACCGCGTCCTGGGCGCGATCGGGTCCCACTACTTCGCCCTGACCGTCGCGGGCGACGAGGTCGAGCGGACCAAGCCGTTCCCCGACCCCTACCTCCTCGCGGCAGCCCGGCTCGGCGCCGAACCGGCCCGCTGCGCCGTCATCGAGGACACCTCGACGGGTGTCGCCTCCGCCGAGGCCGCGGGCTGCCAGGTGGTCGCCGTGCCCTCGGTCGCGCCCATCGCCCCGGCCGCCCGGCGCACGGTCGTGAATTCCCTCGAAGAGGTCGACCTGCCTTTTCTGCACCGTCTGATGACAAAAGCCACCTGAAAGATCACCGAACGCCGATCAAGCAATCACTCAGCGTGCGGATCGCAGATTGCGGGAAAGTCACGGCCGCTCCGTGTGGTAAGCGCGGGCGAGGGACTGCCGGAATGCATAACGGGGCGGATCGACGAATTCCGGTACGCTTCAATCAATTTTACGGTGTGACGTTCGCCACGTGACGGAGGGTCGACAGCGGGACCGACTTGTGCCCGCCCCGCCCATTCGTGAAGCTTCGGTGTGCCCTTGTGTCCCGATTGATGGAACGCTGCACTAATCCTTCCCGTGTCGGGTTATCGGTGCGTCCACGCCCGGTTTCGCAGCGTGAGCGGAAGACCGCTCCGGCACAGACTGGCCGGCCTTGTGGTGCGGACTAATGTCATCGCGAGAACATCGCCGTATCCCCGTGACCGAGCCGCGCCACCCCTGCTTGCCGGTTCGCGGAACCTACAGCTCTGGAGAAACACGAGCATGAACCGCAAGACTTTGGTGCTGCCGGCCGTGGTCGGCCTGCTCGCCCCAGTGCTCGCCGCGTGCGGCGGGTCCGCCAGCGGGGGCGACAGCGGGGATGCCATCGTTGTCGGTACCACGGACCAGTTCACCGCCTCGAAGGAAGCCCCGGCTCCCTTCGACCCGGCGTACGCCTACGACGTCGGCACCTGGAACGTGCTCCGTCAGACCGTGCAGACGCTGATGGTGCAGCCGCGTGGTGACGGTGACCCGCAGCCCGAGGCCGCCGAGAAGTGCGGATTCACCGACAGCGGCAACGAGCGCTACTCGTGCACGCTGCGCGAGGGCCTGGAGTTCTCCAACGGTGACGCGATCACCGCGAAGGACGTCAAGTTCTCGATCGACCGCGCCAGGGCCATCAAGGCCGACTCGGGCGTCTTCGCCCTGCTCTCGACCATCGACACCGTCGAGACCCGCGGCGACCGCGAGGTGATCTTCCACCTCAACAGCGCCGACGCGACCTTCCCGTTCAAGCTGTCGACCCCGGTCGCCGGCATCGTGAACCCGAACGACTACGAGAAGAACAAGCTGCGCGACGGCTTCTCGGTCGACGGTTCCGGCCCCTACACCGTGGAGACCGAGGTCAAGGACGACATCGTCGTCAAGGCCGTCTTCACGAAGAACTCCCACTACAAGGGGCAGTTGAAGGTCAAGAACTCCAAGGTCGAGCTGCGCTCCTTCACGGACGCCGGCGAGATGGGCACCGCCCTCGAAAAGGGCGACATCGACCTGATGACGCGCTCCATGACGCCGGACCAGATCACCAAGCTGGACAACGCTTCGGGCGGCAACGTCAACCTGAACGAGATGCCCGGTCTGGAAATCCGCTACCTCGCCTTCAACACGAACTCCGCCTCGGTGAAGTCGACGGCCGTCCGCCAGGCCATGGCCCAGATCATCAACCGCGGCGAGCTCGTCTCCAAGGTCTACGGATCGCAGGCCGAGCCGCTCTACTCGATGGTCCCGGCGACCATCGCGGGCCACGCCAACGCGTTCATCAACAAGTACGGCGACCCGAGCGTCAGCAGGGCCCAGGCGGTGCTCACCAAGGCCGGCATCACCACCCCGGTCAAGGTCACCCTTCACTACACGACCGACCACTACGGTTCGGCCACCGAGAAGGAGTTCGAGGTCCTGAAGGCGCAGCTCAACAAGAGCCGCCTCTTCGACGTCAGCATCCAGGGCACGACCTGGGACAAGTTCGTCCCGGCCGAGCGCGCCGGCAAGTACGACGTCTGGGGCATGGGCTGGTTCCCCGACTTCCCCGACGCCGACAACTACCTGGCGCCGTTCCTCGACAAGGACAACTTCCTCAAGTCGCCCTACTCGAACCCCGAGATCATCAAGAACCTCATCCCCGCCTCCCGGCGCGAGGAGGACCGCACGTCCTCCAAGGCCCTCACGACCATGCAGGACATCGTCGCCAACGACGTCCCGCTGATCCCGCTCTGGCAGGGCAAGCAGTACATCGCCGCGCGTGACGACATCACGGGCTCGGAGTGGGCACTCAACTCCTCCTCCACGCTCCAGCTCTGGGAGCTGGGCCGCGGCGTCAGCGAGTAACCGCGCCGACCGACCCGGGGCCACCAGGCCCCGGGCCCGACCCGGGACCCCCGACGGTCCCGGGTCTTTCGGGTTCCACGACCCGGCACACACCCCCGCACGGGCGCCGCACACGGCTTTGCACGTCAAAGGGCGCCCGTTCCTCGGCGGAACGGGCGCCCTCACGCGTCGGACGGACAAACCGCCCCGGGCACTACTGCGCCCCGGGACGCACCAGCCCGCTCTCGTACGCGTAGACCGCCGCCTGCACCCGGTCGCGCAGCCCCAGCTTCGTCAGTACATGCCCGACATGCGTCTTGACCGTGGTCTCGCTGACGAACAGATCGGCCGCGATCTCCGCGTTCGACAGACCACGCGCCACCAGCTTCAACACCTCGACCTCACGGTCGGTCAACGTGTGCAACGTGTCCGGAACCGGCTCGTCCCCCGACGGGAGATGACCCGCGTACTTGTCCAGCAGCCGACGCGTGATGCTCGGCGCGAGCATCGCCTCACCCGCCGCGACCACCCGGATCGCCTGCACCAGCTCATTGGCCGGCGCGTCCTTGAGCAGGAAACCGCTGGCACCCGCCCGAAGCGCCTCCACCACGTACTCGTCGAGGTCGAACGTCGTCAGCACCAGAACCTTCGCCGGACCGTCCCGGCCCGGACCCGTGATCTGCCGCGTCGCCTCCACACCGTCCATCCGCGGCATACGGATGTCCATCAGAACCACATCGGGCTGCAGAGCACGCACCTGATCGAGTGCCTGGAGACCGTCACCGGCCTCGCCGACGACCGCGAGGTCCGGCTCCGCTTCCAGAATCATCCGGAAGCCGGTGCGCAGCAGCGGCTGGTCGTCGACCAGTAGGACGCGGATGGCCACGTAAGTCTCCTTCGCTAGTCCGGCCCCATTCTGCCCTGCTCCACGGCGCCCGACCCGGGCGCCCTGACCGGGAGCGGATATGCCGGGGGAGTACCACCGAATTCCGGACACACCGCCTGGTGATCGCACCAGCCGCAGAGCTTCGTGGGACGCGGCCGCCACTCGCCCGTCTCCGTCGCCTCCCGGATCGCGTCCCACAGCGCCAGCAGCTTGCGCTCCACACGCTCCAGATCCCCGATCTCCGGGTCGTACGTCAGCACGTCACCGCTGCCCAGATAGACGAGCTGAAGACGGCGCGGAACCACCCGCTTCAACCGCCACACCACCAGCGCGTAGAACTTCATCTGGAACAGGGCGCCCTCGGCATACTCCGGCCGCGGCGCCTTCCCCGTCTTGTAGTCCACGATCCGGACCTCGCCCGACGGAGCGACATCGACCCGGTCGATGATCCCGCGCAGCGTCAGCCCGGAATCCAGCCGCGCCTCGACGAACAGCTCCCGCTCCGCGGGCTCCAGCCGCGTCGGATCCTCCAGCGTGAACCAGCGCTCCACCAGCCGCTCCGCCTCCGACAGCCAACGGGCCAGCCGCTCGCCCTCCGGATCGTCCGCGAACAGCTCCACGACCTCCGGCTTCGTCTCCCGCAGCCGGTCCCACTGCGCGGGGATCAACGACTTGGCACGCGGAGCCGTCCGGTCGGCGGCCGGAGCGTCGAACAACCGCTCCAGGACCGCGTGCACCAGCGTCCCCCTCGTCGCCGCCTCACTCGGCTTCTCCGGCAGCTTGTCGATCACCCGGAACCGGTACAGCAACGGACACTGCATGAAGTCACTGGCACGCGAGGGCGACAGCGAGGCGGGAGCGCGCGCGGCCGCGGGAGCCGGACCTTCGGCGACGGCTCCGCCGGCCACGGCCGCTTCTTCGGGCACGGCGCCCTCGGTGCTGGTTTCCATGACAACAGACCATAAGGCCCGCCACCGACAGCGAACCGGTCCCGGCGGGCACCACGGCACGGAAAACTGAAGGGGTGCCGGGGCGGAACGCACCGCGACGGCCGCATACCATCGACCCCAGACCCTCCCGCTCCGCACGACCCGGGGGCGGGGAACGCTTCGAACGAGGGGACATCGTGGACGAGAGCGGCGGGAGCGGGCAGCCGCGGTCCGGCACCGACGAGGCGACCGAGCACCACGAGAGGCCGTCGGCCTCCAACGGTCCCTCCTCGGACGCGCGCCCCGGGCCGGCAGGGCCCGGGACCACCGGGCCGAAGCCCACGGCCCCCGGACACGACTCCACCGAACGCACCGACGCAACCACCCCCCACGGCGAGCACTCCGAGCCCGTCGGCACCTCCGGGGGCCCTGAGCCCACCCGGACCTCCGAGCCCGCCGAACCCTCCGAGCCCGCCGAACCCTCCGAGCCCGCCGAACCCTCCGAGCCCGCCGAACCCTCCGAGCCCGCCGAACCCTCCGAGCCCGCCGAACCCTCAGAGTCCACCGAGGCCTCAGAGTCCACCGAGGCCTCCGAGCCCACGGACCGCTCCGGGTCCTCCGAGACCACTGGAGCCTCCGAGTCCTCCGAGCCCTCGGGGAGCTCTGGGCCCCTTGAGCCCACAAATTCTTCCGGGGCCGCCGGGTCCTCCGCCGGGCCGTCCGGACCCTTCGACGCCGCCCAGCCGTCCGACGGCCGGGGCCAGGACCACCACGATCCCGCCGGCGCCCACCGCACCCCCGCCCGCACCGGCACCACCAAAGGACGGCCCCCGCGCCGCCCCAAGGAACCCGGCGGCGGACTCCTCATGGGCCGCCCCTTCGGCGTACCCGTATATGTCGCACCGAGCTGGTTCCTCGTCGCCGCCCTGATCACCTGGGTCTTCGGCGGCCAGCTCGACCGCGTCCTGCCCGACCTCGGCGCAGCCCGCTACCTCGTCTCCCTCTTCTTCGCCGTCGCCTTCTACGCCTCCGTCCTCGTCCACGAACTCGCCCACACCGTCGCCGCCCTCCGCTTCAAACTCCCCGTCCGCCGCATCCAGCTCCAGTTCTTCGGCGGCGTCTCCGAGATCGAGAAGGAAGCCGAGACCCCCGGCCGCGAATTCATCCTTGCCTTCGTCGGCCCCCTCCTCTCCCTCGTCCTGTCCGGCCTCTTCTACCTCGCCATGCTCCCCGTCGAGCCCGGCACCGTCCCCGGCGTCCTCCTCGGCGGCCTGATGATCTCCAACCTCATCGTGGCCGCCTTCAACCTGCTCCCCGGCCTCCCCCTCGACGGCGGCCGCATGCTCCGAGCCGTCGTGTGGAAGATCACCGGCAGGGCCATGAGCGGCACCGTCGCCGCAGCCTGGGTCGGCCGCGCCCTCGCCGTCTCCGTCCTCATCGGACTGCCGCTCCTCACCCAGTCCGAGACCCTCGGCAACGCCCCCGAGAACGCCGGCAGCATGGACACCATCACCGACGCCCTCCTCGCCGCCATCCTCGCGGCGATCATCTGGACCGGCGCCGGCAACAGCCTCCGCATGGCCCGCCTGCGCGAACACCTCCCCGAACTGCGCGCCCGCTCCCTCACCCGCCGCGCCGTCCCCGTCGAGACCACCACCCCCCTCTCCGAAGCACTCCGCCGCGCCAACGACGTCGGCGCCCGCGCCCTCGTCGTCGTCGACGCCGACGGCGAACCCCTCTCCCTCGTCCGCGAAGCCGCCATCGTCGGCGTACCCGAACACCGCCGACCCTGGGTCGCCGTCAGCGGCCTCGCCCAGGACCTCACCGACGGCATGCGCGTCTCCGCCGAACTCGCCGGAGAAGACCTCCTCGACGTCCTGCGCGCCAGCCCCGCCACCGAGTACCTCGTCGTCGAGGACTCCGGCGAGATCTACGGTGTCCTCTCCGCCGCCGACGTGGAACGCGCCTTCGTCAAAGCCATGGCCCGCCCCTCCTGAGCGTGGTCGGCGGCCCCGCCCGGGACCGGTAGGCTGTTCACATGTCCGAACCGACCGGTGCCGCCCGCAGGCGCGGGCCCTTCAAGGTCGGGGACCAGGTTCAGCTGACCGACCCCAAGGGCCGCCACTACACGTTCACGCTCGAGGCCGGGAAGAACTTCCACACCCACAAGGGTTCCTTCCCCCACGACGAGCTGATCGGTGCTCCCGAGGGCAGCGTTGTCCGCACCACGGGGAACGTCGCCTACCTCGCGCTGCGCCCCCTGCTCCCCGACTACGTCCTGTCCATGCCCCGCGGCGCCGCCGTGGTCTACCCCAAGGACGCGGGGCAGATCCTGGCCTTCGCCGACATCTTCCCCGGCGCCCGCGTCGTGGAAGCGGGGGTCGGCTCCGGCTCACTGAGCAGCTTCCTGCTCCGCGCCATCGGCGACCAGGGCATGCTGCACTCCTACGAGCGCCGCGAGGACTTCGCCGAGATCGCCCAGCAGAACGTGGAGCGCTACTTCGGCGGACCCCACCCCGCCTGGCAGCTCACCGTCGGTGACCTCCAGGACAACCTGAGCGACACCGACGTCGACCGGGTCATCCTCGACATGCTCGCCCCCTGGGAATGCCTGGAGGCCGTCTCCAAGGCACTCGTCCCCGGCGGCATCCTCTGCTGCTACGTGGCGACCACCACCCAGCTCGCGCGGACCGTCGAGTCGATCCGCGAGATCGGCTGCTTCAACGAGCCGACCGCCTGGGAATCGATGATCCGCAACTGGCACATCGAGGGCCTGGCCGTCCGCCCGGACCACCGCATGATCGGCCACACCGGCTTCCTGCTCACCGCCCGCCGCCTCGCGGACGGCGTCGAACCGCCCATGCGCCGCCGCCGCCCCTCCAAGGGCTCGTACGGCGAGGACTACTCCGGCCCGAACGCCGACGGCGGCGCCGGTCGCTGACGTACCCAACGCACCACGCCTGTGGCCGAGTTCCCGGAACCCTCCGGGAA
>NZ_JBHYXD010000139.1:0-18015 GCF_042751995.1 Streptomyces sp. NPDC059371
GGTTCGGTGGTGGGGTGGTTTTGTGCGGCGCGGGGGGGGGGGCCCGCTGCGGGGCCACCCCCCCCCCCTCCTTCGTACAGGAACCGATTTCCTTGACGCAGGAACCGATTTACTGGGCGTAGGACCCGATGTCCTTGATCACCGCGAAGCCGAGCCCGTACGCGCTCATCCCCCGCCCGTACGCGCCCACGTGAACGCCTTCCTGGGTGGAACCCGCGAGGACCCAGCCGAACTCGGACTCGCGGTAGTGGAAGGGCGTGGGAACGCCGTCCACGGGCAGCGACAGGGTCGACCATTCCGAGCCGTCCAGGTCGTCGGCCAGCACCCACGCGGTCTCGGTCTGCTGGTCCAGCCAGTCGTCGCGCAGGCTGTGGTCCATCTGGCCGGGCCAGGTGAAGGACAGCAGCCCCACACCGGCCAGCCAGGCCGCCGAGGACACCGAGGTGGCCTCCAGCAGTCCCGTGCCGTCCGCGCTGCGCCGTACGGGGCTGGCGGCGACGGTGACCACCACCGCGAACCGTTCCTTGTCCTCGCCGGGCTCGGGGCGCACGGAAGGCTCGTCCCCGTGTCCGACGGAACCGTGCTCGACCATGCCGTCCGCGGAGGTGCCCACCTGCATCAGCCAGCGCTGCCCCGTGAAGGCCTCGTCGAGGCCGTACCAGGGGAAGGGCGCCAGCAGGTAGCCGTCGACCGTACGCCGGGCGGTGGGGACCTGTTGGCCACCCTCCGCGGCCGGCGCTTGCGCGCCTACCCGACTTGTCGTCTCCATTGCCGGACGCCTCCTCGCTCTCGTCGGACCGGGCGGCCCACCCCCCTCGGGCGACCTTGTCGGTCCGCACAACAACTGGGCAGCATAGCCACCCTGCTCGGGCCAGCGTCGAAAGCGCCCGGCGCGTAAGGCGCGCGAACGGCGTATTCGGACCGCGCGGGGCCTGTCCGCGGCCTGCGGAGGGAGGCGGTCCGGGGCCGAGTCCGCCCGTCTCGGAGCAGGGCTCCGCGCCCCGAGAGGGTCCTGGCTGCCCGGCCGCGGGCGCTCCCGTGCGACGGGCCGCTCCGCGGTACTCCGTACGGATCAGACGGTGCCGTACGGGGATCGGACGTCGTCGTAAAGGGATCAGGTGGCGTCGGCGTCGTACGGCGGGCGCTCGTCGCCGTCGAGCTTCTCGCGCTTCTTCGTCATGTCGACGGAGCCGCCGGAGGTCTTCGTCATGTCGACGGAGCCGCCGGACGCCGAGGAGCCGGACTCGTTGCTGTGCACCGCGTCCGTGACCTCGGCCATCTCCTTCTTCAGGTCGAAGCCGTTGCGGATCTCCTTGAGCCCCAGCTCGTCGTTGTCGAGCTGCTTGCGTATGAACGTCTTGGGGTTGAGATCCTCGAACTCGAAGTCCTTGAACTCCGGGCCCAGTTCGTCGCGGATGTCCGCCTTGGCGCTCTCCGAGAACTCGCGGATCTTGCGGATCGTGCGCGAGACGTCCTGAATCATCTTCGGGAGCTTGTCGGGACCGAAGACGAGCACGGCCAGGACGACGAGCGTCACCAGCTCAAGCGGTCCTACGTCATTGAACACCTGTAGCTCCTCGCGATGACCTCGGTCCTCGGCCCTCGGGAGTCTTCCGTGGTCCGGGCCGCATCCAACCGTACCCGTCGATCCCGTCCGTCCGGAACTGTCCAGGGGCTTCCGCCTTCGGGTGCACCGCGGGTTTTCCTCGATGTTTGCCGTCCGGAGCTGGGACGTCGTGCTCGACTGTGAGGTTCGTGTCACTCGCCGGTCCGGACGCCGGCACCCCTCAGCCGCCGTCCGCCGAACCGAGGACCAGGGTGATCGTCCGGTCCGCGCCGCCCCGCCTGACGGTCAGCCGGAGGTGGTCTCCGGGCCGGTGGGCGCGGGTCTTCACGATGAGTTCCTCACCGGAGTGGACCCGCGTGCCGTCGACCTCGGTGATGACGTCACCGGCCTTGATGCCCGCCTTGGCGCCGGGACCGCCGACCGTGACGGGAGCACCGCCCCCGGCGGCCTTGGTGCCGACCCGTGCTCCGTCGCCCGTGTAGTTCATGTCGAGAGTGACACCGATCACAGGGTGGGTGGCCTTGCCGGTGTTGATGAGCTCCTCGGCGACGCGCTTGGCCTGGTTCACGGGGATGGCGAAGCCGAGCCCTATCGAACCGGCCTGACCGGTCCCCAGGTCGGAGCCGCTGTCGGCGGAACGGATGGCGCTGTTGATGCCGATGACACGGGCGCGGGAGTCGAGCAGCGGCCCGCCCGAGTTGCCCGGGTTGATCGGCGCGTCGGTCTGGAGGGCGTCCACGTACGAGACGTCGCTGCCGTCGCCCTTCTCGCCGCCCGCCGTGATGGGCCGGTCCTTGGCGCTGATGATCCCGGAGGTGACCGTGTTGGCGAGGTCGAAGGGCGCGCCGATGGCGACGACGGGGTCGCCGACCTGGACGCTGTCGGAGTTGCCCAGCGCTATCGGGGCCAGACCACCGACTCCGGAGACCTTGACCACGGCGAGGTCGTAGCCGCTGTCGTGTCCGACGACCCGGGCCTTCGCGGTCTGGCCGCCGCTGAACGTCACGGTGATCGTGCCGTTGTTGCCGGCGGGGTCGATCACGTGGTTGTTGGTGAGGATGTGTCCCTCGCCGTCGAGCACGAAGCCGGTTCCGGTGCCGTCCTCCTCGCTGCCGTGCACATGCAGGGTGACGACGCTGGGCAGCGCGTGGGCCGCGATCCCGGCGACGCTGTCCGGGGCGCGCCCCGGGGCCTCCTTGGCGGCCTGCGGCAGCTCGACGTCCGTCAGTCCCCCGTTCCGCTCCAGATAGGCCCCCACGGCGCCGCCCACGCCGCCGGACACCAGCGCGAGCACGACGGCGGCGAGGGCCAGGGACTTCCTCGCCCTCCCGCGCCGCTGCGCCACGGTGGGCACGGCGACGCCGTTCTGCTGGAAGGGTCCGCTGTGCTGGAGGTGGCCGTGCTCCTGCGGGGAGCCGGAGGTGACGGCCCAGGGGTCGTAGTTCCGCCAGGGATCGGGGGTGGCCGCCTCGGCCGGCTCGACGGTCTCGGCCGGCGCGTCGGAGGCGACCGGGGCGTCGGAGGCGACCGGGGCGGGAGGGGCCGTGGGTCCGGCGGGGTGCTGGACCGGCGGGGCGGGCGCCCAGGGGCCGGGGCGGCCGTAGGGCGGCGTGCCGTAGGGGTCGGGCGCGTGCAGGGGCGCGGCGGGCCGCTGAAGCTCGAAGTCTCCACCGTCGCCGCCCTCGCCGTGACCACCGGCGCCGCAGGCACACTCGGCGTCGCCGCCGGTGTTGCCGGCACGGGCGCCGTCGGCGTGACCGGCGGCAGCGGCAGCGGCAGCGGCAGCGGCAGCGGCGTCACGGTCCCCGTCGCCGATGTTGCCGTCGTCGGCGCCGCCAGCGGCGTCACGGTCGGCGTCGCCCCCGTTGTTGCCGTCGCCAGTGGTGTCGGCGACGGTGTCGGCGGCAGCGTCACCGCCGCCCTCGGTCCCGGCACCGGCCTGAACGGCGGCCCTGGGGGCGCCCTCGGTCCCGGCCTGCGCGTCGGCTCGGTACGCGGGGGCGGGGACGGCGGGAGGCCCTGGTTGGGCGGGGACGGGAACGCGCGCGGGCCGTTCCAGTTCGTAGTCGCCGCCGGTGTCGCCCTCGCGGGTGTCTCCCGGGTGCGGCCGCGTCGCGGACGTGCCCGGCGCAGCGCCGGTGTCGCCCTCGCGGGTGTCTCCCGGGTGCGGTTCGGGCGCGGCCGGTTCCGCGGCGTCCGCGGTCGCCCGGGCGGCGGCGGGGTGGGTGGGATCCGGTTCCGTGGGGTGAGCCGGTGCGGTGTCTCTCTCCTCGGCCTCGGGCCGGGGTCGACTCCACCACTTCGTCTTCGTGGGCCTGCCCTCGTTCATGCTCTCCCCACACCCGGCCCGCGGCACAGCGCGCCGACGGCCACCACAGACTTGTCGCCTCCGCGTCCGTGATCCCTCCCGCGGACGCGGCCCACCCCGGATTCAACCAGGTTCCCGGGCCGACGCGCAGAGGGCGGTGTCAGCGGGCGTTACGAGGGGTGGAGGACGGGGACGAAGTGGTGGACGGTGTCGCGGCGGGGGCGGCGAGCAGGCCCGGAGCCGGGGTCGGTGTGAACGGCTGGACGTCGGTGAGGGGACGTATGAGCGGGGACATCGCGGCGGCACCGGCGACCACCGGTGTCGTCAGCGTGTGCACGGCGTCCTGGCCGCGGCCCGCCGGAGCGGGAACTCCGGGCAGCAGCGGGGCGGACACCGAGGTCGGCGCCACCGGGCCGTTGCCGAGCGACCGCTCGCCCTGGGCGAGCAGCGGTCCGGTGGACCGGCGGCGCTGCGACTCGGGAGTCGAGGTCGCCCCCGTGCCCTGGGACCGGGACGGCGTGACATTGCTCCCGGCGCCGGCCCCTCCGCGCGCGTCCGTGTCCCCGGGCATGCCGGTGGTCACTCCGCCGAGTGCGACGGCCGCGAGCGACACCGCGCCCGCGGCGACGAAGGCGAACCGCAGCCCGCGCGAGGCGGAGCGGTCGGCCTCGTGGCGGCTGACGTCATGGATGCGGAAGCCGCGCCCCGGAGCGGGAGGCAGTACATCGGCGTGCGGTCCGGCCGGCACGTACCCGAAGGTCCCGCCCCGCATTCCGAAGGCTCCGGGCAGCCCGGAGCCCGTGGAGCCGCCGGGCAGTCCGCCGCCGAAGCTGCCGCCGTTCAGTCGCGGGCTGTCGGCGTCGCCTCCCCCGGGGAGTCCCTGGAGGCGGGCGAGGAAGCTCTCGGAGGGCGGCGGCGGGGCCATCTCCGCGAAGACGTTCTTCAGTCGGCGCTGGGCGTCGGCCTCGGCCTTGCACTTGGCGCAGGTGGCGAGGTGGGCCAGGACGCGGTCGCGCGACTCATGACCGAGCTCTCCGTCCACCAGGGCGGAAAGTCGGTCCCCGAGGTGCTGCTCGGAAGGGGTGGGACGGGTTCCAGTCACGCGGTCGCGCCCCCTCCCCCCAGCACGGGCACACGGGCCGCGAACGAGCGACGCTCGGCGCGGGCCTCGGGAGACCGGTGTGCCAGGGCCTTGCGGAGCTGGGAGCGACCGCGGTGGATCCGGGAACGGACCGTGCCGAGCTTGACGCCCAGGGTCGCGGCGATCTCCTCGTAGGACAGTCCCTCGATGTCGCAGAGGACGACGGCGGCGCGGAACTCGGGCGCGAGGGTGTCCAGCGCCTGCTGGACGTCGGCGTCGAAGTGCGCGTCGTTGAAGACCTGCTGCGGGGAGGGTTCGCGGCTGGGCAGCCGCTCGGCCGCGTCGTCGCCGAGGGCGTCGAAGCGGATGCGCTGCTTGCGCCGCACCATGTCGAGGAAGAGGTTCGTGGTGATGCGGTGGAGCCAGCCCTCGAAGGTGCCGGGCGTGTAGGTCGACAGCGAGCGGAAGACGCGGACGAAGACTTCCTGGGTGAGGTCCTCGGCGTCGTGCTGGTTGCCCGTGAGGCGGTAGGCAAGACGGTAGACGCGACCGCTGTGGGTGCTGACGATCTCCTCCCAGGTGGGCGGAGTCCATGCCTGCGCCTCCGCGTCGGTGGTGAACGTCGCGGTCTGCGCGGGGGCAGCAACGGGGAGCTGGTCGGCGTTGTCGGTCACGGATTTCGGCTCACCGGTCGATCTGAGCAGGCGCCGCAGCACTCCTCCCCGATCCACAGGCGCAGCCGCACCTCCCCTGTCGGCTCTGGTGGTGTCCAGTGGAGCCCCTACCATAGCCACCTCGCCCGTTAGCTCCGGATAAGCGGTTTTACGGGAATTTGATACGGGCTCATATGGGGCCGCCGGCGTCCGCCCGCGGCCCCGCTCCGTGTACCGACCCATCGACTTCCCCCCGCTCGGTTCTCCCACCCCTCTAAACGTCCGGTCCCATCCGCAGGTTCCCAGCACCAACGGATACAGTCACGCCCAGGCAACCACGGGGACAGGAGAGGGTCATTACCGGCAACCGGCAGACGAGCTGGGCGGCGTTCGCCGACGCCTTTGTCGCCGAGGACGAGACGCTGCGCTGGGCCCGGGACCGGGCCCACGAGGCCGGCCTGCGCTCGGTGTCACCCGGCACGGGCGCCGCGCTGCGCATGCTCGCCGCCACAGTGGACGCGAAGGCGGTCGCCGAGATCGGTACGGGGACCGGCGTCTCCGGAATTCATCTTCTGCACGGCATGCGGCCGGACGGGGTACTGACCACCGTGGATCCGGAGCCGGAGCGCCAGCAGTTCGCCCGCCAGGCCTTCCGCGCCGCCGGGTTCGCCAGCAACCGGGCGCGCTTCATCCCGGGCCGCGCGCTGGACGTCCTGCCCCGTCTCGCGGACGCCGGATACGACCTGGTCTTCTGCGACGGCGACCGGCTGGAGAGCCTGGACTACCTCGCTGAATCGTTGCGTCTGCTGCGCCCGGGCGGGCTCGTCGCCTTCGAGGGCGTCTTCGCGGACGGCCGCACCGTGGACTCGGGGCCGCAGCCGGCCGAGGTGACCCGGCTGCGCGAGCTGCTGCGCGCGGTGCGCGAGAGCCAGGAGCTGGTGCCCTCACTGCTGCCGGTGGGCGACGGCCTACTGTGCGCGGTCAAGCGCTGACCTGCCCGTTCTCGCCGTTCGAGGCGGCCCGGCAGTCCCGTACGACGGTGAAAGAACGACTTCCCCGGCACCATGTGCGGTGCCGGGGAAGCCGAAAGAGGTAAGGGTCGCGTTCCGCGTCAGCCGACGACCTTCTTGAGGGCATCGCCGAGGGCGTCGGCCTCGTCAGGGGTCAGCTCGACGACGAGCCGACCGCCGCCTTCGAGCGGAACGCGCATGACGATGCCCCGCCCCTCCTTGGTCACCTCGAGCGGGCCATCGCCCGTCCGCGGCTTCATGGCCGCCATGCTCGTTCCCCTTCCTGAAACCAGCTCATCGTCGCCGACGGCCCCCTCGGAGGGCACGCACGTCCTCTCATAGGACACACGTCACCGGCATCGAACACATTGCTTCCAGGCCATTATCCCGCATCTCAGGACCCGATGACCAACATCAGTCGGCATCGCTTGCGCAACGCGCTTGAGCAAAACCACCCAATTCGGCGATGTGGCTGCGATACTGCGCCGCCGCATCGGCCTTCACGGCGCGAAATTCTTTGACGCAGGTCACATGGAGGCCCCGCGCCACCGCCGGTGATCTCCGCCATGCTGTCATCTGACACAGGACGTACCGGCCGGTACGACGAGCCGCGACCCCCGGAAGGGACCCACCATGGCCGACACCGTGCTCTACGAGGTGAGCGACGGACTCGCGACGATCACACTGAACCGCCCCGAGGCGATGAACGCGATGAACGTCGAGACCAAGGTCGCCTTCCGGGACGCGGCGCAGGCAGCCGCCGCGGACGACGCCGTACGGGCCATCCTGCTGACCGCGGCCGGTGACCGGGCGTTCTGCGTCGGCCAGGATCTCAAGGAGCACATCGGGCTGCTGGCCGCCGACCGGGAGTCGGGGTCGGGCGGGACGATGAGCACCGTCCGCGAGCACTACAACCCCATCGTGCGGGCGCTGGTCGGTGCCGCGAAGCCCGTGGTGGCCGGGGTCAACGGTGTCGCGGCCGGGGCCGGGTTCGGTTTCGCGCTGGCCGCGGACTACCGCGTCGTCGCCGACACGGCCGCCTTCAACACGTCCTTCGCCGGTGTCGCGCTGACCGCCGACTCGGGGATCTCCTGGACGCTGCCGCGGGTGATCGGCCCGAGCCGTGCCGCCGACCTGCTGCTCTTCCCGCGCAGCATCAGCGCCCAGGAGGCGTACGAGCTGGGCATCGCGAACCGGGTGGTTCCGTCCGGCGAGGTGCGGGCCGAGGCGGAGAAGGTGGCACGGGCCCTGGCCTCCGGGCCGACGCTGGCGTACGCCGCCCTGAAGGAGTCCGTCGCCTTCGGGCTCGGCCACTCGCTGGAGGAGACCCTGGAGAAGGAGGACGAGCTCCAGGGGCGGGCCGGTGCCTCCGAGGACCACGCCATCGCGGTCCAGGCGTTCGTGAACAAGGAGAAGCCCAAGTACCTGGGGCGCTGAACCTCCGGGGGTTCGCCGCGGACCGCGCGTTCGGCCCGCGGCGGACGCCTCCGCGCCCGCGAGGGCGTCACGGTCAGCCGGCGTCACGCACCGCGCAGTCGGCCAGATGGTCGTTCACCAGGCCGCACGCCTGCATCAGGGCGTACGCCGTCGTCGGGCCCACGAAGCGGATGCCGCGTTTCTTGAGCGCCTTGGACAGGGCGGTCGACTCGTCGGTGACCGCCGGTACGTCGGAGAGCTTCTCGGGGGCCGGACGCGAGGTGTGGTCGGGGGCGAAGGACCAGACGAACTCGTCCAGCTCGCCCGGGGCCCACGCGGCCAGCACGCGCGCGTTGGCGACGGTCGCCCGGATCTTGGCGCCGTTGCGGATGATCCCGGGGTCGGCGAGCAGGCGCTCCTCGTCGGCCTCCGTGAAGGTCGCGACCTTGGCGATCTCGAAGTCCGCGAAGGCCGCGCGGAAGCCGGGGCGGCGGCGCAGGATGGTGATCCACGACAGCCCCGACTGGAAGGCCTCCAGGCACAGCCGCTCGTAGAGGGCGTCGTCGCCGCGGACGGGCCTGCCCCACTCCTCGTCGTGATACGCCACGTAGTCCTCGGTGGACAGCGCCCAGGGGCAGCGCAGCAGTCCGTCGGCTCCGGCCAGCGCGTCGCTCACCGCTCGTCCTCGGGGTGCTTGCGCAGCGAGGTGGTGCTGCTCGCCGCGCGGGCCCCCGCGAGCGCCGACTCCAGATCGGCGATCCGGGCGTCCCGCTCGCCGATCTCGGCGCCGAGCCGGCCCAGGGCGTCGTCGACGTCGATCATGCGGTAGCCGCGCACGGTGACGGCGAATCGCAGGGCGTCCACGTCACCCTTGTGCACCGGGCGGTCGTACGGCAGCGGATCGTGCAGCCGCTCGGGCTCGGCGTCGGGAAGGGGTGCGCTCTCACCGCCGCCCACCACGGACAGGGTCACCGCGGCGACCACGACGGCGAGGGCGACGACCAGGAACAAGAACATGAACATCGCTGAGGTCCCCACGCTCTGGTGCCGGCGCGGGTCGCGTCGGCGCGAAAGTACTGGTGCTGACGAAAGCAGTCTGACGCTGGAAGTGTCAGGCTCCGATCGTGCCATGCGAGTGTGACAGTTAAGGTCGCAGGCGGCTTATCGGTGCGACTGACGGGGAGAGGTCACAGGGGATGCTCAGGCTGGGCAGGCGCGAATTCGAGGCGCACGAGCCGGTGATCATGGCGATCGTGAACCGGACCCCGGACTCCTTCTACGACCAGGGGGCCACCTTCCGCGACGAGCCCGCTCTCGCGCGCGTGGAGCAGGCGGTGTCCGACGGGGCCGCCATCATCGACATCGGCGGGGTCAAGGCCGGTCCGGGCGAGGAGGTCACCGCCGAGGAGGAGGCGCGGCGGACGGTCGGCTTCGTCGCCGAGGTGCGCCGCCGCTTCCCGGATGTGGTCATCAGCGTCGACACCTGGCGGCACGAGGTCGGCGAGGCGGTCTGCGAGGCCGGCGCCGACCTGCTCAACGACGCCTGGGGCGGGGTCGATCCCCGGCTGGCCGAGGTGGCCGCCCGGTACGGGGCGGGGCTCGTGTGCACGCACGCCGGAGAGTCCGAGCCGCGCACGCGGCCGCACCGGATCGCCTACGACGACGTGATGGCCGACATCCTGCGGGTCACGCTCGGCCTCGCGGAGCGCGCGGTCGCCCTCGGGGTGCCCCGCGAGTCGGTGCTCATCGATCCCGGACACGACTTCGGGAAGAACACCCGGCACAGTCTGGAGGCGACGCGGCGGCTCGGGGAGATGGTCTCCACCGGGTGGCCGGTTCTCGTCTCGCTCTCCAACAAGGACTTCGTCGGCGAGACGCTCGACAAGCCGGTCAAGGAGCGGGTCCTCGGGACCCTGGCGACGACCGCGGTCTCGGCGTGGCTGGGGGCGCAGGTGTACCGCGTCCACGAGGTCGCGGAGACCCGTCAGGTGCTGGACATGGTGGCGTCGATCGCCGGGCACCGGCCGCCGGCGGTGGCCCGGCGCGGACTGGCGTAGCGGGCCGGGCACGGACCTGGCGGACCTGGCGGACCTGGCGGACCTGGCGGACCTGGCGGGCCTGGGCGAATGAGCCCGGCGGACCTGGAGGGCCTGGGCGAATGGGCCCGGCAGGCCTGAGCGGACAGAGGTCGACGGGGAGCATGGGAGGGACCATGGAAGCGGTCCCTCCCGTGCCCGCCGTGCCCCGGGCGTACGGGCCCGGAGCGGCCGGCCTCTAGCGGCCGGCCTCCTTCGACACCAGTGCCACCGCTTCGTCCACGTCGTCGGTCACGTGGAACAGCATCAAGTCCTTCTCCGCCGCCTTGCCCTGGGCGACGAGGGTGTTCCTGAGCCAGTCCACCAGGCCGCCCCAGTACTCCGTGCCGAACAGCACGATGGGGAAGCGGGTGACCTTCTGGGTCTGGACCAGCGTGAGCGCCTCGAAGAGCTCGTCGAGGGTGCCGAGGCCGCCGGGCAGGACCACGAACCCTTGCGCGTACTTGACGAACATCATTTTTCGCACGAAGAAGTAGCGAAAGTTCAGGCCGATGTCGACGTACTGGTTCAGCCCCTGCTCGAAGGGCAGCTCGATGCCGAGGCCGACGGAGATGCCCTTCGCCTCAAGGGCGCCCTTGTTGGCGGCCTCCATGGCACCCGGTCCGCCACCGGTGATCACCGCGAACCCTGCGTCCACCAAGCCGCGGCCGAGAGCGACACCCGCCTCGTACTCGGCCGAGCCGACCGGGGTCCGCGCCGAGCCGAACACACTGATCGCGGCCGGGAGTTCGGCCAGCGTGCCGAAGCCCTCGATGAACTCCGACTGGATGCGCAGAACACGCCAGGGATCGGTGTGCACCCAGTCCGAAGGACCGCCCGCGTCCAGCAGTCGCTGATCCGTGGTGCTCGCCTGAACCTGGTCCCGCCTGCGCAGCACCGGGCCCAGCCGCTGCTCCTCAGGTGGCCGCTTCTTGCCCCTCGGGTCTCCAGTAGCCATGTCCACTCCCTCCGCGTACGGATCTCCCCCGCCCCGGCCGAAACCGGTGCGGGGGAAGGTCGTTCCGCCCCAGCGTAGATCTCCGCTGGTTACGGCGGGGGGACGTGGGCATGTCCGCCGTGAACAGCCGACGGGTACGGGGCGCTCCTCAGGCGGTGAGCCAGGCGCGCAGGCGCTGTTCGCCCGCGAGGATCTTGGCCGTTTCCACGCGCTCGTCCCGCTTGTGGGCCAGGTGCGGATTGCCTGGTCCGTAGTTGACCGCCGGGATGCCGAGGCCGCTGAAACGGGAGACGTCCGTCCAGCCGTACTTGGGCTGCGGGGTGCCCCCCACCGCCTCGATGAACGCGGCGGCCGCCGGGTGGGACAGGCCGGGGAGGGCGGCACCGCTGTGGTCGTCGACGACGAACTCCGCCACACCGCAGTCGGCGAAGACCTCGCGGACGTGCTCGATCGCCTCCTCCTCGGTGCGGTCGGGCGCGTAGCGGAAGTTGACGGTGACGACGCACTCGTCGGGGATGACGTTGCCGGCGACCCCTCCGGAGATGTTCACCGCGTTCAGGCCCTCGCGGTACTCCAGACCGTCGATCACCGGGTAGCGCGGCTCGTACGCGGCCAGCGCGGCCAGGATCGGGGAGGCCGCGTGGATCGCGTTCGAGCCCATCCAGCTCCGGGCCGAGTGGGCCCGTTCGCCCTTGGTCTTCAGCAGGACCCGCAGCGTCCCCTGGCAGCCGCCCTCGACCTGTCCGTCGGAGGGCTCCAGGAGGACCGCGAAGTCGCCCCGCAGCCACTCGGGGCGGGCCTCGGCCACATGCTTCAGCCCGTTCAGATCGGCCGCGACCTCCTCGTTGTCGTAGAAGACGAAGGTGAGGTCCCGGTTGGGCTCGGGGACGGTGGCCGCGATACGGAGCTGGACGGCGACGCCCGACTTCATGTCACAGGTGCCGCAGCCCCACAGCACGCCGTTCTCGTCGAGGCGGGAGGGCACGTTGCCGGCGATCGGCACGGTGTCGATGTGACCGGCCAGGACGACCCGCTCGGCGCGGCCCAGGTCGGTGCGGGCCACGACGTTGTTGCCGTACCGGTCGACCGTCAGATGCGGCAGGGCCCGCAGGGCCGTCTCGACGGCGTCCGCGAGCGGCTTCTCGTCGCCGCTCTCGGAGCGGAAGTCGACGAGCCGCGCGGTGAGCTCGGCTGCGTCGAGGGTGAGGTCAAGCGGGGTGTCGGCCATGGCGTCGACCCTAGCGCCCCCAGGCCCGGGGGTACCGAAAGCGGCCGGATGCGGTCGTATCCCCCGGCCGCGCCGCCGTTGTCCACAGCCCCAGGGTTCGCCCACAGCGCTCTCCAGTACCTTGTACGCGTGTCTGAGCCGTCCCCCACTCCTGTCCGGCGACGCCGCCGTCGCCTCCTGCGTTTCGGCGGGGCCCTCGTGGTCCTGCTCGCGGTCGCGGGCTACCTCGGCGTGCAGTACCTCACGGGCGGCGTGGGCGCGCCCCGGTGCAAGGTCGTCTCCGCCAACGGCGACGGTGCGTCGTACGAGTTCACTCCCGAACAAGCGGTGAACGCGGCGACGATCTCGGCGATCGGCACCTCGCGCGGTATGCCCGAGCGCGCGGTGGCCATCGCCCTCGCGACGGCGCTCCAGGAGTCGGGGCTGCGCAATATCCAGCACGGCGACCGGGACTCCCTCGGCCTGTTCCAGCAGCGCCCGTCGCAGGGCTGGGGCACGGAGAAGCAGATCATGGACCCGACGTACGCGGCGGGCATCTTCTACGAGCACCTGGCCAAGGTGCCCGGGTACTCGCGGCTGCCGCTCACGGTCGCGGCGCAGCGGGTGCAGCACAGCGGCTTCCCGCAGGCGTACGCCAAGCACGAGCCGGACGCCACGCTGCTCGCCGCCGCCCTGACCGGCCGCGCGGCGGCCACGCTGACCTGTCAGGGGCGCCCGGCGGCGACCCCGGCGGGCGGCCCGGCGCCGGTGCGCGCCGCGCTCGCACGGGACTTCGGACGGGATGTGTTCCAGGAGGCGGGTGCCACGGTGGACGTCGCGGGTTCCGCCGCGTCACCGGCACCGGCCGCCCCGAGGTCTGCGGTCCCCTCGGATTCCCCGGTCTCCAAGGATTCCCCCGCCTCCTCGGCCTCTCCGGCCCCCGTCGCCACGGGGAGCGCCGGCCGGACCGTGACCGTCCCCGTGCCCGAGGGGTCCGGCTCCGGTGCCACGGAGCTCCGCCGCGGCTGGGAGCTGGCGCACTGGGCCGTCGCCAACTCCTCGGCCCTGCACATCGACCGGGTGTCGTACGCGGGGCGCGAGTGGTCCGCGGGGACCGCGGAGGGCTCGTGGCGCACGCCCGACGACAAGAGCGGCGCGGAGGCGGAGGACACCGCGGCCGAGGTCCGGATCGTCACCGGGCAGTAGTACGGGACCTCACCCCTGGGGAGGACGCGGACTCCGGGGGCCCGCGATGTGCGCGCCCTTTCGGGCGCTCACCCCCGGCGTGTGAAAACCCTTGGGGGCAAAGGCCCGTGGCGACTCCACGCGCCCCTCGGCCGGGTATCGTTTGCCCGTTTTTATCCACAACCGATAATGCGACGCATTGCCAACTCTTTACGGCGGGCCACCGCAACCTTCGCGGACTTCGAGCGGTAGTCACTGCGTCCGAGCCCGGAACGATCACCTCCCGATCGAAATCACCTCCCGATCGACTCGGCCGATCGGCTCCGGCAGGACGCTTCCCCGTTCCCTTCCGTCTAAGGAGCACCATGTCCCTCTCCCTGACCCGCCGGATCGCCCGTGTCGCGCTGCTCGTCGCGGCCGGAGCGGCGCCCGTGGTCGGCGCGGCCGGCTCCGCGAGTGCGGCCGTCGACCTGCCGCCCACCCCCGGCCTCGGCGGACTGACCGCCCTGGACGGGGCGAACGTCGGTCACACGCTCGACGGAACCACGCACCGCGCCACCGGGATCGCCGGCACGACCGGCGGCGGGGCGGTCGAGAAGGCCCTGCCGCCCGCGGGCAAGACCGGAACCAAGGTCGCCAAGAAGGCGGCGCCCGCCGCGCGGAAGGTGGCCGGGGCCGCGGCCGGCCATGCCGGAGGGCTCATCGGTGACACCGCGAAGGCCGCGTCCGGCGGCGGCCTGCCGACGGACGCCGTGACCAAGGGCGGCCTGCCGACGGGACAGCTCCCGATGAAGGGCCTGCCGCTGGGCTAGGTCGTGTCGGGCGTACGGCGACGGGGTCCGGGGATTCGCTTCCCCGGACCCCGTTTCGCCGGTCGGCGCGGGCGCTCCCGCCCCTCGGCCGATCAGCGCAGGCGTTCCACCGCCGCCGCCACCCGCTCGTCCGAGGCGGTGAGGGCCACGCGGACGAACCGCTCGCCCGCCTCGCCGTAGAAGTCGCCGGGGGCCACCAGGATGCCCAGCTCGGCCAGGTGGGCCACCGTGGACCAGCAGGACTCGTCCCGGGTCGCCCAGAGGTAGAGGCTCGCCTCGCTGTGCTCGATCCGGAAGCCGTGACCCAGGAGTGCCTCGCGCAGGGCGGTGCGGCGGGCCGCGTAGCGCTCGCGCTGCTCCCGGACGTGCGTGTCGTCCGAGAGCGCGGCGACCACGGCGGCCTGGGTCGGCGCGGAGGTCATCATGCCGCCGTGCTTGCGGATCGCGAGGAGCTCGCCGAGCACGGCGGGGTCGCCCGCGAGGAACGCGGCACGGTAGCCGGCCAGGTTCGAGCGCTTGGACAGCGAGTGGACCGAGACGATCCCCTCGTAGGAGCCGCCGCACACGTCGGGGTGCAGCACCGAGACCGGGTCGGCCTCCCAGCCCAGCTCGATGTAGCACTCGTCGGAGAAGACGAGGACGCCGTGCTCACGGGCCCAGGCGACGATCCGGGCGAGCTCCGCGACGGACAGCACCTTGCCGGTCGGGTTCGACGGGGAGTTCAGCCACAGCAGCTTCAGGCCCGTCGGGTCCAGCTCGGTCGGGTCGTCGTAGACCACGTGCTCCGCGCGGGCGAGCCGCGCGCCGACCTCGTACGTCGGGTAGGCGAGGCGCGGGTGGGCGACCTTGTCGCCGGGACCGAGGCCGAGCTGGGTCGGCAGCCAGGCGACCAGTTCCTTGGAGCCGACGACCGGCAGGACATGACGGTGGGTGACGTCCCGCGCGCCGAGCCGCCGCTCCACCCAGCCCGTGAGCGCGTCCCGCAGCTCGGGCGTGCCCCACACCGTGGGATAGCCGGGCGAGTCCGCGGCCGCGACCAGAGCTTTCTGGATCAGCTCGGGCACCGGGTCGACCGGGGTGCCGACGGACAGGTCGACGATGCCGCCCGGGTGAGCTGCGGCGGTCGCCTTGAAGGGCTCCAGCTTGTCCCAGGGGAAGGTGGGAAGCCGGTCGGAGACTGCGGACACGGGATCAGGCTCACTTTCTCGTACGTACGGCCCGTAGGCGCGGCCACGGGCCACTGCACGGATGCGCGCGGGCGGGCACGACAAACACCTCGGTCCCGTACAGCGACCGGAGGATCAGGCCGTACGGGACCGAGGCGGCGCTCATGCGGGCCGCTTACTGGTTCTGCGGCGGCAGCGCGGCGACGAAGGGGTGGTCGCGCTCGATCAGACCGAGCTTGCTGGCACCGCCGGGCGAGCCGAGCTCGTCGAAGAACTCGACGTTCGCCTTGTAGTAGTCCTTCCACTCCTCCGGAGTGTCGTCCTCGTAGAAGATCGCCTCGACCGGGCACACCGGCTCACAGGCTCCGCAGTCGACGCATTCGTCCGGGTGGATGTACAAGGACCGGGAGCCCTCGTAGATGCAGTCGACCGGGCACTCCTCGATGCACGCCTTGTCCTTGACGTCGACACAAGGCTGCGCGATGACGTAGGTCACGCTGTCGTTCCTCCTCGATAGGGCGCTGGCGGGCCTGTCGTAGGCTCCGCCGCCTGGCGCGCGGGAGCGCGGCGTAGTCGATGCCCGCCCCTAGTATCTCCGTTCCTGGGCATGATCCGAACAGGAGGGGTGAACTGACCTGTGGAATTCTCTGCCGCCGGCCGCCTGGAGGTCCGCGTCACCGCTGCTGACGTGGGGAAACGCGTCTCGGTACGACGCCTGACCGACGATGGAGACACGGTGGAGAAGTTCACCGATACGGTCGGTGTTCTCACATCATGGGACGACGGTGTGCTGCTGATCACACGACGGACCGGGGAGCAGGTCCGGATCGCGGAATCCTCCCTGGTCGCGGCCAAGGTCGTGCCGTCCGCCCCGGCCCGGCGACGCGGCCCCGCGGCGTCCTACGAGGAGCTGGCGCGCGTCGCCGCGCGGGCCTGGCCGCCGGTGGAGAGCGAGCGGCTCGGCGGCTGGGAGCTGCGGGCGGCGGGCGGGTTCACCCGGCGCGCCAACTCCGTGCTGCCGCTGGGCGACCCGGGCGTGCCGCTCGACCGTGCGCTCGCGTACGTACGGGACTGGTACGCGGCTCGTGACCTGCCCGCCTTCATCCAGACCGCCACGGGCGCCGAGGGCACGCAGGAAGTCCTCTGCGGGGAGCTGGAGGCACGGGGCTGGACGCGCGAGGTGACCGCCGGGCTGTGGACCGGGGCGCTGGCGCCGGTCGCGGACCGGGAGGCACCCGGGGTGACGCTCTCCCGCACGGCCGACGAGGCGTGGCTCGGCCGCTATCAGCGCAAGGGTGTGGGCGAGGTGGCCCTCAAGGTGCTGGGCGGCGGTCCCTCGGTGTGGTTCGCGACGGTTCCCGGTGACGGGGGCACGCCTCCGGCGGCGATCGGGCGGTGCGTCGTCGACGGCCGCTGGGCCGGTTTCGCCGCCGTGGAGGTCGATCCGGATCTGCGCCGCCGCGGCCTCGCCACCGCGGTCATGGCCGCCCTGGCCGGCCGGGCACTGGAGGAGGGCGCCTCGGCGGCCTGGCTCCAGGTGGAGGCGGACAACTCCGGAGCCCTGGAGCTGTACGCCCGCATGGGATTCGCCCCGCACCACGCGTACCACCACTACCGCGGGCCGTCCGGCGACACCGGTGCGGGTGTCGAGCCGTATCGATCGACGTGACCGGGCACGAGTGGGCTATGCGTTCCCCTCAGCCACCCGAGCCCGGCCGGGCCGATGAGGTACGGCGCCGGTTCGCCGGCGAGGCGCGGGCCGAGCGGCCCGATCCGGCGGAGCTGTGCCTGCTGGTGGGCGCCGCGGCGGACGGGACCCTGGACGACGCCGGGATGGACGCGGCGCAGATCCTGCTGGACGAGCTGGCGGGCCGGCTGCCCTTCCGTCCGGGCGGCCCCCGGGCCTGGGCGACCGCCCTCGCCGAACTCCTCGGCGGGCGCCTGGGGTACCGGGGCTCACCGGGCGACTACCAGCGGCTCGAATCCTCCCTGCTGCACGCGGTGCTGCGCCGGCGGCGCGGGCTGCCCATCCTGCTCTCGGTGGTGTGGGTGGAGGTCGCGCGGCGGGCCGGGGCGCCGGTGTACGGGGTCGCGCTGCCCGGTCACTTCGTGGTGGGCTTCGGGCCGCCCGAGGAGCAGGTGCTCGCCGACCCCTTCGACGGCGGGCGCGTCCTGACCGGCTCCGACGCGCAGCTCCTCGTCGCGGGCGCGACCGGGGCCCCGCTCGACCCGTCGATGCTCGCCCCCGCCGACCCGCTCGACGTCGTCCTGCGCGTCCTGAACAACATCCGGGCCTGGGCCGCCGCCCGGCCCGAGCGTTCCGACGTGGCCCTGTGGTCGGTGGAGCTGTCCCTGCTGCTGCCCTCGCACCCGGCGCGGCTGCGTTACGAGCGGGCCCAACTCCTCGTCCAGCGGGGCGACTTCCTGACCGGGGCCGCGGAACTCGACGCCTACGCGGACGTGGTGGCGGCGGTCGACGAACCGACCGCGTCCCGAGTCCGCCAACAGGCCCACGCGGCACGGGCGATGCTCAACTGAAGGGGCACGGGGGCGGGAACAGACCATCCGGTCTGTTCC
>NZ_JBHYXD010000140.1:0-15512 GCF_042751995.1 Streptomyces sp. NPDC059371
CCGCGATCCGGTCCTTGGTGAAGCCCGCCGCCCGGCCCAGCGTGAACATGCCCACGATCACGGCCGCGAGCAGCGCGATCAGCGGCGCTCCGACGATGTCGAAGACGCGCTGCGTCATGTCCGTCGGGTCGTCGACGACGATGTCCACCAGCGCCTTGGCCAGCATCAGCACCACCGGGAGCAGCATGGTGGCGAGAGTCGCGCCGAAGCTCGGACGCTTCTCCAGGTCCTCCGAGGCACGCGCCGGGACCATGCGGTCGGGAGCCTGGACGTCCACCCAGCGGGCCGCGTACCGGGAGAACACCGGACCGGCGATGATCACCGTCGGGACGGCGACCAGGACACCGAGCGCGAGGGTGAGGCCCAGGTTCGCCTTGACCGCGTCGATCGCGACCAGCGGACCGGGGTGCGGGGGAATCAGACCGTGCATCACCGACAGGCCCGCGAGTGCCGGGATTCCGATGCGCATCAGCGAGTAGTTGCCGCGCCTGGCGACCATCAGGACCACCGGGATCAGCAGCACGATGCCGACCTCGAAGAACAGCGGCAGGCCGATCACCGAGGCGATCAGCACCATCGCCCACGGCATCGCGCGACCGCCCGCCTTGGCGAGGATCGTGTCGACGATCTGGTCGGCGCCGCCCGAGTCGGCGAGCAGTTTGCCGAGGATCGCGCCGAGGGCGATCAGGACACCCACACCGGCCACCGTCGAGCCGAGTCCGGTGGTGAAGCTGACGATGGTCTTGTCGAGCGGGGCGCCGGCGAACGCGCCGAGGGCCAGCGAGCCGATGGTCAGGGCGAGAAAGGCGTGCAGCTTGAACCGGGTGATGAGCAGGACGATGACGGCGATGCCCGCCAGCACGGCTATGCCCAGTTGAGCGTGGCCCGCCGAGGTGATCGGTTCGACGGCGTCCGCTGCCAGCATCTCGACACTGAGTCTGGTCACGGTTGTTCCCTTGCTTGAGAAAAGGACGCGGGGAGGGTGGTGCGCGCTGTCGCCCGAGCGACAGCGTTGTCACGGGCACCGGTACGGGTACGGGTACGGGTACCGGTATGGGGTACGGCGTCGGAGTCCCGGGCTGCTGCGGCTGTGCCGAGGCCGGGCCGAGGCCGCTACGGCCGGGGCGGTTCGAGAGCGCCGAGCGCCGCCACGGCCCGCTCGATGATCTCGGCGGGCTCGCCGGAGACGTCGACCTCGACCCCCGCCTCGTCCGCCGTCAGCGGCTGGAGCGTGGCGAACTGCGAGTCCAGGAGCGCCGTGGGCATGAAGTGCCCCGTGCGGTGCGACATCCGGTCCTCGATGAGCTCGCGGTCGCCGGTCAGATGCACGAAGACGACCCCGGGCGCGGCCGCGCGCAGCCGGTCCCGGTAGACGCGCTTGAGCGCCGAACTGCTGACCACACCGCCGAGCCCCGCCCGGTCGTGCGCCCAGTGCCCGATGGCGTCCAGCCACGGCCACCGGTCGTCGTCGGTCAGCGGCGTCCCGGCCGTCATCTTGGCGATGTTGGCCTGCGGGTGGAAGTCGTCGCCCTCGGCGTACGGCACGCCGAGCCGGGCCGCGAGCAGCGGGCCGATGGTGGTCTTCCCGGTGCCTGCGACGCCCATGACCACGACGACATGGGGGGTGGGACTGTGCTGCATCGCGCTCTCGCTGTCTTCGTCGACATCTGATGTCGACGCCACTGAAACGCATTAGGTACGACAAATTCAAGAGTGTGTGACATATAAGTCTGACTTTTTGTTCGTGACGTAAGCCTCGTACCCTGACCTCATGACCACACGGGGCCGGGGGCTGCACGGACACGTACTCGAAAGCCTCGGGCCGGCGATCACGGCGGGTGACTACCCGCCGGGCAGTGTGCTGCGCACCGACGAACTCGCCCAGCGCTTCGAGGTGTCCCGCTCCGTCATGCGCGAAGCGGTCCGGGTCCTCGAGTCCATGTACCTGGTCGAGTCCCGCCGCCGCGTGGGCGTGACGGTCCGCCCCAAGTCCGAGTGGAACGTCTACGACCCCCAGGTCATCCGCTGGCGGCTGGCCGGCGCCGACCGTCCCCACCAGCTCCGTTCCCTCACCGTCCTGCGCTCGGCGATCGAACCCGTCGCCGCGGGACTGGCCGCACGGCACGCCACCCCCGAGCAGTGCGCGGAGCTCACCGCGTGCGCGCTCGGCATGGTCGCCACCTCACGCGGGCATCAGCTCGAGGGCTATCTCGTCCACGACGTCGCCTTCCACCGGGTGATCCTCAAGGCGTCCGGCAACGAGATGTTCGCCCGCCTCGGAGACGTCGTCGCGGAGGTCCTGTCCGGCCGCACCCATCACGACGTCATGTTCGAGGATCCCGACCCCGCGGCCGTCACCCTGCACGTCCAGCTCGCCGAAGCCGTCCGCGAGGGCGACGCCGCGCGCGCCGAGAGGATCACCCGCGAGATCACCGTCGGCGCGCTCCAGGAACTGGACGTCCTGGCCCCCTGACGGCCCACCCGAGGTCAGTCCAGGAACTCCCCGTCCACATACACCCAGGCCCCGTCCACCCGCTCGAACCGGCTCCGCTCGTGCAGCGAACCACCCCGGTAGGAGGCCCGGAAGGTCACGGTCCCCGTGGTGTGGAACGCCGAGCCCTGGCCGGTGTCCAGGATCTCCAGGCCGGTCCACCGCATCCCCGGGTCGAACTCCACCCGGGCCGGCCGCGTCCGGGGATGCCAGGTCCGCAGCAGGTAGCCCTCGTCCTCCTTCACGAAGGCGCAGTAACGCGACCGCATGAGCGCCTCGGCACTCGGCGCCGCGGCCTCGCCGCGATGGAAGCGCCCGCAGCAGCGCGCGTACGGACCGGGGAGCCCACAAGGGCAGGAACGGCTGGTCATCGCGTCATTCTCCCCGGACCCGCGCCGGGTCCGGGCCCGGCGGCGGATAGGTGGGCGGATAGGCGGGCCTGGCCGGCAACCGGGGTGCGGCTTTCGGCAGGCGCGGGGGCGCCTCCGGCAGCGGCGGCAGCGCCGTCTCGTACAGCCACGCCGTGAAGAGATCGTCCAGCGGCTCGGCCGCGTAGCGCGAGACATGCGCGGTGAACACGGACGTGGTGACCGTGCCGCCCCGGTGCAGCGTCGCCCAGCCGCGCAGCATGCGGAAGAAGGCCTCGTCGCCCATCGCGCACCGGATCGCGTGCACCGTGAGCCCGCCGCGCTGGTAGAGCCGGTCGTCGAACATCAGCTTGCGGCCCGGGTCCGCCAGCAGCAGATCCTGCGGCAGCGCGGCCAGCTTCCGGTGCGCGGCGGCGGCGAGCTGATGGGCCGGGCGCCCGCCGGAGCGCTCCGACCACAGCCACTCGGCGTACTTCGCGAGCCCCTCGTTCAGCCAGATGTGCCGCCAGTCCGCGATGGTCACACTGTTGCCGAACCACTGATGCGCCAGCTCGTGCGCGATCAGCCGCTCCGAACCCCGCGCCCCGTCCACATGATTGGCGCCGAACAGCGAGAGACCCTGGGCCTCGACCGGGACGTCGAGCTCCTCCTCGGTCACCACCACGGCGTACTCGCCGAACGGATAGGGCCCGAACAGGCCCTGGAACAGTTCCATCATCGCGGGCTGCCGCGCGAAGTCGCGGGAGAACTCCGGCAGAAGCTGCGCGGGCAGATGTCCGGACTGCGGTATGCCGGACAGACCCGGATCGCCGAGCAGCACCGTCTGGTACTTCCCGATCGACAGGCCCACCAGGTAGCTGGAGGTCGGCGCGGGCTGCTCGTACACCCAGGTCGTCGTCGACGCCTTCGTCGTCCGCGTCAGCAGACGCCCGCCCGCCACCACCGCGTACGCGGACGGCGTGGTGACCGAGATCTGGTACGCGGCCTTGTCGGCCGGCCGGTCGTTGCACGGATACCAGGACGGCGAACCGACCGGCTGGCTCGCCACCAGCGCCCCGTCCTCCAGTTCCTCCCAGCCGATCCCGCCCCAGGGACTGCTGACCGGCTTCGGATTGCCCGACCAGTGCACCTCGACCGTGAACGCGGCGCCCGCCCGCACCGGCTTCGACGGGCGGATCCGCAGCCTGCCGCCCCGGTGCGTGTAGTGCGGGGCCTTGCCGTCGACACGGACCCGGCCGATCCGGAAGTCGGCCAGGTTGAGCTGGAACTCGGCCAGCGCGGAACGGCCCGCTATGGCGTTGATCCGCGCGGTGCCGGAGAGCCGGTTCGGGCCGGGGCGGTAGTCCAGCGCGAGTTCGTACCGGTGCACCCGGAAACGGGAGTCACCGTTGGCCGGGAAATAGGGGTCCGGTCCCGCTGTCTGCTGAACGCTCACTGCTGCGACTGCTCCCTGCCCTGTGCTCGACTCTCCGCTGTACCGCCCTTCGTGTCCGATCAAGTCACGTCTGCTACGAACGCCAGGCCTCGATCGGGTTGCCCAGCCAGCGGGTGTCGTCGGGAACGGACTCCGCAGCCATCACCAGCGACGCGGGACCCAGAGTGGAGCGGGCCCCGATCGTGCTGCCGGGCAGGACGATTCCGCCCGGACCCAGAGTGGCGCCCTCACGGAGGACCACAGTATCCGTCCGCAAGATCCGGTCGTGGAAGAGGTGGGTCTGCAGGACGCAGCCCCGGTTGACCGTCGTCGCGTCCCCGAGCGTCACGAGGTCCGACTCCGGCAGCCAGTAGCTCTCGACCCAGGCGCCTCGCCCGATCCGGGCGCCGAGCCCCCGCAGCCACGCGGTCATCAGCGGCGTACCGGGCACGGATCCCGCCAGCCACGGCACGGCGACGACCTCCACGAAGGTGTCCGCCAGCTCGTTGCGCCACACGAAACCGCTCCACAGCGGGTGCTCACCGGCACGGTGCCGCCCCACCAGCAGCCACTTCGCCGCGATGGAGACCAGACACCCGAGCACACCCACGGCGAGCAGCACCACACCCGCGAACGCCCACGCCCACGGCCCCAGCGCGCACAGCGCGGCGACCGTCAGCACGGCCAGCGCCGCCGAACAGAACACCGGCACCAGCCGGCACAGCTCCACCAGACCACGCGCCCACAGCAGCCGGACCGGCGGCTCGTACGTACGGCTCTGATCGCCGCCCTGCGCCGCACGCGGCAGCTTCATCGGCGGCAGCCCCAGATACGAGCTGCCCTTCTTCGCCTTCTTCGGCGTCGCCGACAGCACACCGACCAGACCGCCGTCCGGCACACTGCGGCCCGGAGCGGTCATCCCGGAATTGCCGAGGAACGCCCGCCGACCGATCTCGGCCCGCCCGATGCGCATCCAGCCGCCACCGAGCTCGTACGGAGCCGTCAGCGTGTCGTCCGCCAGGAACGCGCCGTCCCCGACCGTCGTCAGACTCGGCAGCGCGAGCACCGTCGACACCTCGGCGCCCCGGCCGATCCGCATCCCGAGCAGCCGCAGCCACACCGGCGTGATCAGCCCGGCGTACAACGGGAACAGCGTCTCCCGGGAGCGGTCCATGAGCTGCGTGACCGTCCAGGCCTGCCAGCCGATCCGGCTGTGCGTCGGATGCGTGCCCTCGTGCAGCCCGAGGCTCAGCAGCCGCACCGCGACCAGCAGCAGCAGCGCGTACGCGAGACCGAACGCCAGCGTCGCCGGAACCAGGGCGAGCGCCGCACCGCGCAGCGCCGCGCCGAGCCCGGCGTCCGCGCTCACGAACACCCGGGCGACGAGCAGCGCCGCGACGGCGGCCAGCACCGGCAGCGCGCTCAGCGCGAACCCGGTCGCGCCGTACAGCACCCGCCAGGACGTGCCGCGCTGCGGCCGGTCCTTGGGCCACGCCCGCTTCGCCTTGCCGAGCTTGACCGCGGGTGCCCCCGCCCAGCGCTGCCCGGTCGGGATCTGGCCCGTCACGGCGGAACCCGGAGCGACCTCGGAGCGCTTGCCCACCCGGGACCCGGGGAACAGGATGCTGCGCGTCCCGACCACGGCACCGGCGCCCACCTTCACCGGGCCGATCTCCAGCCGGTCGCCGTCCAGCCAGTACCCGGACAGGTCCACCTCCGACTCGACGGCGGCACCCCGGCCCATCTTGAGCATGCCGGTGACCGGCGGCAGCGAGTGCAGATCCACGTCCTGCCCGACCCTGGCGCCCAGCGCACGGGCGTACCGCTCCAGCCAGGACCCCGTCAGCGAGGTCGCACCGCTGAACGCGGCCAGCCGCTCGGCCGTCCACAACCGCAGATGGACACTCCCGCCGCGCGGATACCGGCCGGCCTTCACACCGCGCAGCAGCAGCCGGGCACCGCCCGCGGCGACGGCGAGCCGTCCCGGCGGGCTGTACAGAACGAGCGCACCGGCACCCACCAGCCACCATGAGGCGCCGGGCGCCCACGGATAGGGGCCGATCCAGTGCAGGACGTTGCCGAGCGCGGCCAGCGCCACCGTCCAGCGCAGCCCGAGCAGGCAGAAGAGCGGAAGCAGCACGACCAACTGGACCAGCTTGGCGCGCACGGGGACCGGCGCGATCACCCGCTCCGCGCCGTCGTCCTGCGCGGATCTCTCCAGATGCCGGGCCAGCTTGCGCAGCACCGGCTGCTGATAGATGTCGAGCACGGCGGCGCTCGGATAGCGGGCGCGCAGCCGCGTCGTGAGCTGGGCGGCCGCGAGACTGCTGCCGCCGATCGCGAAGAAGTCGTCGCCGGCCCCGCCGACGGGGATGCCGAGCACCTCGCTCCACTGTTCGGCGAGCCAGGCCTCGGTGCCGTACAGCTCCTCCTTGGCGCCGCGGGTCCCCAGACCCTCCAGGGGCCAGGGCAACGCGTTCCGGTCGACCTTGCCCGACGTCCGGGTCGGCAGGTCCTCCACCGGCGCGATCAGCGGGACCAGCGCGGCGGGCAGCTCGGCCCGCAGCTTCTCGACGGCGGCCGCCTGGTCCCAGCCCTCCTGGGTGACGACATAGCCGACGAGGAGCTGATTGCCGCCGCGCGCGGTCCGCACGGCCGCGGCGGCACCCGCGACACCGGGCAGCGCCTGGAGCGCCGCGTCCACCTCGCCGAGCTCGATCCGGCGTCCGCCGAGCTTGATCTGCTCGTCGGCCCGCCCGAGGAAGATGAGCCCCTCGGGTTCCGCCTTGACCAGGTCACCGCTGCGGTACGCCCGCTCCCAGCCCAGTGAGGCGAGCGGCGCGTACTTCTCGGCGTCCTTCTCCGCGTCGAGGTAGCGGGCGAGTCCGACCCCGCCGATCACGAGCTGGCCGCTGCCGCCCATCGGCACCGGCTCGCCCGCCTCGTCGACGACAGCGAGCTCCCAGCCGTTCAGCGGCAGCCCGATACGGATGGGCTCGTCACCGGTCAGCAGCGAGGCACAGGCCACGACGGTCGCCTCGGTCGGCCCGTACGTGTTCCACACCTCCCGGCCCTCGGTGACCAGGCGCTGGGTCAGCTCGGGCGGGCAGGCCTCGCCGCCGAAGATCAGCAGCCGGACCTCGTTGAGGGTCTCGGGCTCCCACAGGGCGGCGAGGGTCGGCACGGTGGAGACGACGGTGATCTCCTGCTCGACCAGCCAGGGGCCGAGGTCGGCGCCGCTGCGCACCTGGGAGCGCGGCACGGGCACCAGGCAGGCCCCGTAACGCCAGGCCAGCCACATCTCCTCGCAGGAGGCGTCGAAGGCGACGGACAGGCCCGCCATGACCCGGTCACCTGGGCCGATGGGCTCCTCGGTCAGGAAGAGGTCCGCCTCCGCGTCGACGAAGGCGGCGGCGCTGCGGTGGCTCACGGCGACGCCCTTGGGCTTGCCGGTGGAACCCGAGGTGAAGATGATCCACGCGTCGTGCTCGACACCGGGCCGCCCCGCGGGGACCTCGGAGCGGCCGTTGACGGTCAGCTCGTGCCCGGCGCCGACGACCGCGCGCACACCGGCCTCGCCGAAGACCAGCTCGGCCCGCTCGTCGGGGTCCTCGGCGTCGACCGGCACGTAGGCGGCCCCGGCGGCGAGGACGGCGAGGATCGCCACGTACAGCTCGTTCGTGCCGGACGGGACCCGCACGCCGACCCGGTCGCCGAGCCCGACCCCGGCGTCCGCGAGCCGTGACCGCACGGCGTCCACCTCGGCGGCCAGGGCGCGGTAGGTGAGGGCGCGCCGGCCGTCGTCGAGAGCGGGCTCGTCCGGGTACGCCCGTACGGAGGCGTCGAGGATGTCGACGAGCGTGCGCGGCGAGGCGGCCGCGGAGGCGGAGAAGCGCGCCTGGTCACCGAACTCCGCACGCACCTCGTCGTCGGACAACGCGAGCGCGGGGCCTTGCTGGAGGGCTGCCATCGGGTCCTCACGTGTTGTTCCCGGATACTCCGGGGAGCCGGTGGGTCCTCAGGTACGCCTGGGGATATTCCGGTCCAGCTCCGAACAAGCCTGCAATTTTAGTACGACGCTAGCTTCGGACCTGCGGATCAGCGATGCGAGACGTCCCCGAGGGCCTCCTCCGGCCCCTTCCTCCAGCGCTGTGACGTGGGAAGACGTCAGCCTGACGAGATCTGCCCCACATCTTTCCGTGACGCCGTGAACACAGCGAGCGAGGGCCCCCGATCCGATGATCGGGGCCCTCGCCCGCTGTGCCCGGTGACGCGGGACGGCGCTGTTCCTCGGTGCGGTCCCGCCGGGTCAGCCCGTGGCGCAGGAGACCGTCGGCCACGTCCACGTGCCGTTGGTCTGGATGGTGACGCCGAAGGTGTTGCCGCTGCCGTTGGGTTTGGCCGTCAGGACCTGGGCGCTGGGGTAACTGGCGCTGATGTTCCAGGTCGAGAGGATCTTCTCGGGCGCGGGCACGTTCATCGTCACGGTCCAGTTGCTCGATCCGGTGACCGTGACGTTGAGGTTGTAGCGGTCGCTCCACTGCTGGCCCGCGGACAGCGTCGCGGCGCACCCGCCACCGCCGCCGCCACCGCCTGTGCCGCCGCCGTCGGGCGCCACGGCGCGGCCGGTCCCCGGGGAGATCATCCCGGCGCACAGGCCGCGGGCGGCGAGACCCTGCGCGATGCGCGGGATCGCGGCGATCGTGTTCGCCGGCCAGTCGTGCATGAGGATGACCTGGCCGCTGGTGAGCCGGCCCGCCGCCTGCACGATCGCGTCGGTGCTCGCGCCGTTCCAGTCCTGCGAGTCCACGTCCCAGATGATCTCGGTCAGGCCGTACTTGGCCTCGACCGACTTCACCGTCGCGTTGGTCTCCCCGTACGGCGGACGGAACAGTTTCGGCGTCCCGCCGCCGGCGGCGGCGATGGCCTGCTGGGTCCGGGAGATCTCCGAGTCGATCTGCGCCTGGCTCTGCTGGACGAGATGCGGGTGGGTGTAGCTGTGGTTGCCCACCCACATGCCGGCGTCCACCTGGGCCCGTACCTGGGCGGGGCTGGACGCCGCGTACTGGCCCTCGTTGAACATGGTGGCCCGCAGCCCGTTCTGCTTGAGGGCGTTGAGCAGGGTGGACGTGGTGCTGGACGGCCCGTCGTCGAAGGTGAGTCCGACGTACCCGTTGCAGGTGGCGGCCCGCGCCGGTCCGGTGTCGAGGGCGAGGGTGCCCGCGGCGGCCGTCGCCACGACGGCCAGGCCCGTGATCAGCGAGCGTAACGAGCCGAGTCGTCCGGATCGCGTGCGGAATCTCATGCGAAGTGCTCCTTCGGCCTTGTGGGGGCAGGGGGTCAGCTCGTGCTGCAGGAGACCGTGGGCCAGGTCCAGTTGCCGTTGGGCTGGATGGTGACCCCGAAGGTGTTGCCGCTGCCGTTGGGTTTGGCCGTCAGGACCTGGGCGCTGGGGTAACTGGCGCTGATGTTCCAGGTCGAGAGGATCTTCGCCGGGGACGGCACGTTCATCGTCACGGTCCAGTTGCTCGATCCGGTGACCGTGACGTTGAGGTTGTAGCGGTCGTTCCACTGCTGGCCGGCGGAGAGGGCCGCCGCGCACCCGCCGGAGCCCCCGCCGGACCCGCCGCCCGATCCGCCGCCCGATCCCGCGTCGCCCACCGTGATGTTGGAGTTCCCGCTGCTCTGATAACCCTCCGTGGCGAGGATCATGTAGTAGTTGAAGCTGCCCAGGTTCATCCCTGCACGGGCCCATGCGTCGAAGTGGTTGCCGGTGGTGATGGTCCCGCCCGTGCGCTTCGACTGCCGGACGCTCCAGTACTGGTCGAAGGTCCGTGTGCCTTCGACGGAGGGCGCGTTGGTCCGCGTCGTCCTGTAGATGTCGTACGTGCCGCCGTCGGTGGTGACGGTGCCCTTGAACGTTCCCGTGGGCCGGTAGGTGCCCCAGTTGTCGACGATGTAGTACTCGACGAGCGGGTTGGACGTCCACCCGTAGAGCGCCAGGTAGGCGTTGCCGGACGGGTTGAAGGTGCCCGAGTAGGTCACACTCCTGCGTCCGCCGTTGCTCCAGCCCTTGCCTGCGACGAAGTTCCCGGTGTTGCTCCACGAGGTGCTGTAGTTGCCGCCGGAGCCCAGGTTCATGGACACCGTGCCGCTGCTGTCGGTCCAGAACGAGTAGTAGTACCCGTTGTTGGTGCCGGTCTGGTTCGACGTGACGACCGTGTCGGCCCGGGCGGTCCCGGGCAGGGTCATCGCGGCCACGGCGACCAGCAGCATGGTGCAGACACCGCTGATGAGCAGCCTGAGGTGACGGAACGTCCCCGGGCGACCGCTACGGCGGCCCGGCGGATGTGCGGATGCGTCGGTCATGTGCGTGTTTCCTCCTCGTTCTCGTGAGGTGACGCGCTGCGAATCGCCCACAGTGTTGAACTGGCCCTGTCAAGTGTCAATGGTTTCGGCACGATGGTCGAAACATTCGTCAGCCTCAATGGGGCGCCGGGAGGGTGTTATGCCTGTTCAGGCGAGTCGCATGGCCCGATCAGAAAGGGCTGGTCGTCGACAGCCTGCCTGTCAAGATCAGAATGGCCTCGCGAGTCCTCGAAAGTTTCGAAGACTTCTCGAATGGTTCGAGGAGTGGAGGCCGGGGCGCGGCGGGCAGGGCGCGGCCCGGATACGCAAAAGACCCCACCGAAGTGGGGTCTCGCTGGTGTCCGAGGGGGGACTTGAACCCCCACGCCCGATAAAGGGCACTAGCACCTCAAGCTAGCGCGTCTGCCATTCCGCCACCCGGACAAGGTGTATGTCGCGCGGGGTTTCCCTCGCGGCGACAGGTGAAACATTACCAGGCTTTCGAGGGGCCCCGATCACCCCCCGTCGCGGCGTGAACGGTGCGTGACGGGCCCGGGGCCGCCCTTGGGCAGGAGGGCGGGTGGGGGAGAGGATGAGGGTGACCACCAGCGGCGACAGTGGGAGGAACCAGCGTGAGCGAGAGCGGCACGACCAGGAACGTCACGGGCGAGGACGAGGTCGTGGACCTCTGTCGTGAGCTGATCCGGATCGACACCAGCAACTACGGGGACCACTCGGGCCCGGGCGAGCGCAAGGCCGCGGAGTACGTCGCCGAGAAGCTCGCCGAGGTCGGCCTCGAACCGCACGTCTTCGAGTCGCACAAGGGCCGCGCCTCCACCGTGGCCCGCATCGAGGGCGAGGACCCCTCGCGGCCCGCGCTCCTCATCCACGGCCACACCGATGTCGTACCGGCCAACGCGGTGGACTGGACCCACCACCCCTTCTCGGGCGAGATCGCCGACGGGATGGTCTGGGGCCGTGGCGCGGTCGACATGAAGGACATGGACGCCATGACGCTCGCCGTCGTACGCGAGCGGATGCGCACGGGCCGCAAGCCTCCGCGTGACATCGTCCTCGCCTTCCTCGCCGACGAGGAGGCCGGCGGGACGTTCGGCGCCCGGCATCTGGTGGACAAGCACCCGGATCTCTTCGAGGGTGTCACCGAGGCGATCGGCGAGGTCGGCGGATTCTCCTTCACGGTCAACGAGAAGCTGCGGCTGTACCTCGTCGAGACCGCGCAGAAGGGCATGCACTGGATGAAGCTGACCGTGGACGGCACCGCCGGGCACGGTTCGATGATCCACAAGGACAACGCGATCACGGAGCTGTCCGAGGCCGTCGGGCGGCTCGGCCGGCACAAGTTCCCGGTGCGGGTGACGAAGACCCTGCGGCACTTCCTCGACGAACTCGGCGACGCCCTGGGCACCGAGCTCGACCCCGAGAACATGGACGAGACGCTCGCCAGGCTCGGCGGCATCGCCAAGCTCATCGGCGCCTCGCTGCAGAACACCGCCAACCCGACCCAACTGGGCGCCGGCTACAAGGTCAACGTCATTCCCGGGCAGGCCACCGCGCATGTCGACGGCCGCTATCTGCCGGGCTACGAGGAGGAGTTCCTCGCCGACCTCGACCGGATCCTCGGTCCCCGGGTCAAGCGCGAGGACGTGCACGCGGACAAGGCGCTGGAGACAGGCTTCGACGGTGCCCTCGTCGACGCCATGCAGACCGCGCTCTCGGCCGAGGACCCGATCGCGCGCGCCGTGCCCTACATGCTCTCGGCCGGCACCGACGCCAAGTCCTTCGCCGATCTCGGTATCCGCTGCTTCGGCTTCGCCCCGCTGAAGCTGCCCCCGGAGCTGGATTTCGCGGGCATGTTCCACGGAGTCGACGAGCGGGTCCCGGTGGACGCTCTCCAGTTCGGCGTGCGTGTACTGGACCGATTCATCGACGCGTCCTGACGGGGCGCCGGCGGCACGCCCCGCCCGGGCGTCGGCGGGCTCACCTGCCGAACCGCCCGGGAGGTGCGGGGTGTTGACGCCCGCATTCGCCCGCGCGTGCGGAGATCGCCCGGGACGGGTGAATGCGACCATAAGCCCATAGCTCTACTACTCCTTCCTCGTTACAGGTGTTGCGATCCGCTGCTTTGGACCGCGTTTGCCTACGCAGGAGGAATAATGATCAAGAAGATCGTCGCCGCAGCCGTTGCCACGGGTGGTCTGGTTCTCGCGGGTGCGGGTCTGGCCGTCGCCGACTCCGGTGCCCAGGGTGCCGCTGTGGGTTCCCCGGGCGTCGCCTCCGGCAACGTCATTCAGGTGCCCGTCCACGTTCCCGTGAACGTCTGCGGCAACACGGTCTCCGTGATCGGGCTGCTGAACCCCGCCTTCGGCAACACCTGCCTCAACCACTGACGTCGCGCCTCATCCCATGAGGGGATCCCCCGGGTCACCTCATGAGGGTCACTTCGTGAAGGTCTGAGCTCGTCCGCCCCGGAGTGCGCGCCATGCGCTCCGGGGCCGACCGGCTTTCCCGCGTACGCCCGGTGGCGTGCGCGTGCTCTCGATGGTCCACGTCCCAAGGACTGTGTTGGTCCACGTCCCAGGACTCAAGGCAGGGATTTCAGCTATGCGACAGGTCACCCGCAAAGGCCTGATGACCGTGGCGGCGGCCGGTGGTGTCCTCGCGGTCACCAGTGTCTCCGCGCACGCCGACTCGGGCGCGATCGGTTCCGCGTCGAACTCTCCCGGCGTGCTGTCGGGCAACACCGTGCAGGCGCCCGTGAACGTGCCGGTCAACGTCTGCGGAAACACCGTGAACGTGGTCGGGCTGCTCAACCCGGCGATGGGCAACACCTGTGTCGACCACGGCGGCGGAGGCGGTTCGTCCGCGGGCCGGGGACACCAGGGCGGTCACGGAAAGCAGGGCGGTCGGGCCGGCCGGGCGACCCACTCCGGCGGCTCACGGGCCGGCGGCAGTACCGCCCACTCGCCGGGCGTGGGCTCCGGCAACCACGTACAGGTGCCGGTCGACGCCCCTGTGAACGTCTGCGGCAACAGCGTGAACGTCGTCGGGATCGGAAACGCGGCGGGGGACGACAGCTGCGCGAACGGAGGGGGCAAGGGCGGCCACCAGCCCGGCCACCCGAGCCACCCCGGCCACCCTGGTCACCCGAGCCACCCCGGTCAGCCGGGTCAGCCCGGACATCCCGGTCACCCCGGTCAGCCGAGCCACCCTGGTCACGACGGTGACTGTGAGCATCCTGGTCACCCCGGACACCCTGGTCACCCCGGACACCCGGGCGAGCCGGGACACCCTGGCCACCCCGGAACGCCCGGTCACCCCGGAACCCCCGCTCAGCCCGGGCACCCCGGCAACCCCGGTCACCCGGCCAACCCCGGTACCCCCGGTCACCCGGGCACGTCCACCTCGGGCGGTGGCAAGCACCCTGCCGGTGCCGTGCAGGTCGGTGGGCCCGGCTCGCGGGCCGACGTGCGGACGCCGGCCGCGGACGGCGGCGCCGAGCTGGCCCACACGGGCAGTGAGCTGCCGGTCGGAGCGGCCGTACCCGCGGCAGCCGCCGCGTTGCTGGCCGGCGCCGTGCTCTACCGCCGGGCGCGTGCCGCCGCGTGACGTGGCGCCGCGTGACGTGGCGACGTGATCAAGCCGGAGAAGTTGCGATGATCACATCGGAGAGTGGGGCGCGGACGTGACGTCGCGCGCGCAGGAATGATCACTGCGCGGCACGGCTGCGACCGGGTCGCCACGGCCTTCCCCCGTGACGTGAGTGACGGTGCGGGCCTCGCGCCGGCGGGGCCCGCACCGGTTCAGCGGCCGTCTGTCACCACGTGGCGCGTACCTGGCGGATGATCCGGCGGCGCAACCGCACTCTGCGGCTGCCGTCGCGGAGCAGACTCAGGCGGTCCAACTCCCAGTGTCCGTACTCGGCATGGTCCGTCAGCAGACGTGTCGTCTCCTTGCGGGAGACCCCGCGAGGTACGTACACGTCGACAAATTCGTATTCCGGCATCGCATCTATTGTGCGGGCAGAGCCCCTGTACGGATAGCGTCTGCACTATGTCTGATGCTGTGCAGCCCACCGCTGCCGAGGTACGCGCCGCCGCAGAGGCTGTCAAGACCGCACTCGACCGCCACCTGGCCGCGGTCGAGCGCAGGACGGGCGATGACGACCCGGACGTCTACGAGGCTTTCAACGAGCTCGCCGCGGCGGCCGAGGAGTACGACGAGCTCCTCTACGACCGCTACGACGAGGTCACGCCCTTCGAGATCCCCGGCGGTGACGACACGCTGCCTCCGTACACCGGACCCGAGGAGCCGAACGCGCTGAGCGTGGTGATCCGCCGGGACTACGCGGTGGTGGAGCCCCAGCGGCTGCTGGCGCAGGCCCAGCGGGTGGAGGCGGTGGAGGAGGACGGTGCCACCGCCGACGAGGGCTTCGACGCGGCGGCCGGCACCGTTCACGGTGCGTTGGGGGTCCTCTTCGGAGAGTTCGAGCCCGACGAGATCGCCAGCCGGCACAAGGAGTTCGGACTGGAGGAGGGCGACTCCACGCTCTGGGTGACCGCCGCGGACGAACCGGCCGAGCCCGGCGAATGGCTGGAGACACCCTTCGAGTCGATCGACCCGCAGCGGGTCGTCTGCCGCTTCGACGTCAGCGCGGTCTTCGACGAGGAGTCGGACGACGACGACCTGGACGACGACCTCGGCTCCGGCGCGGACATCGACTCCGTGGACCGGCTGGACGCGGATCGCTGAGACGACCCGGCACGAAAGTGCCCCCGCGGGGGGGGGCCCCCCCCCCCCCCCGCGCCCCCCCCCAGGGTGGGGGGGAGAGCGCCCCCCCCGGCCCAGGATTTCGGGGGGGCGCGCGGGGCCC
>NZ_JBHYXD010000140.1:15522-17638 GCF_042751995.1 Streptomyces sp. NPDC059371
CCGCGCGGGGTGGGGGGCGGTCTGTGTTTTGTAACCCCCCCCCCCCCCCCACCGCCCCCCCGCGGGTGGCGGCCACCGGACCCCGGTGACCGCCACCCGTGCGTTCGGGCCTGACGGCCGCCCGGGCCCATGATTGCCGGTCTCACGCTCGGCCCCGTTGCGCGGCCGCCCGGGCCCACCGATTGCCCGGCCCACGGCCGACCGAGGTCCCGCGGTCGGCCGGGCTCCGGGGTTGGCCGAGGTCCCTCGGTCGGTCGGGCCCCTGGATCGGCTCAGGGTCCCGGCCCCCTGGCCCCCAGCCCCGCGGGATCAGCCCGATGATCAGCCCGACGTCGGCGTCTGCGCCTTCAACAGGGCCTGCAGGCGGGTCGTGCGCGGCTTCTGCGGGACCTCGGCCACCGCGTGCGGCAGCGCCTGCTCCACTCCGTGCACGACGGACAGATGCCGCTCGGCCCGCCCGAAGGCCGTGTAGACCCAGGGCCGGGTCAGGGCCGCCGCGGCGTCGCCCGGCAGCACCACGACCGCGGCCGGCCAGCGCAGCCCCACCGCCTGGTGCGCGGTGAGCGCCCAGCCGTGCCGCACGGTCTGTTCCACCAGCTCCTTCGGTACGACCACGGGGGTGCCCGAACAGTCCAGGTGCAGCCCCTCGGCGTCGGCCCTCACCACACGGCCCGGCAGCGAACGGCCCGGCGCGGGGGAGTGGACGATCCGGTCGCCCGGATCGAAGCCGCCGAAGCGGCCGGGACCGGGGTTCAGCCGCTCCTTGAGGGCGGTGTTGAGCGCGCGGGTGCCGACCGGGCCGCCGTGCCCCGGGGTGATGACCTGGGTCTGCTCGGCCGGGACGCCGATCGCACGCGGCACCGAGTCCGCGACGAGCTGAACCGTCCGGTGGACCGCCTCTCCCGCGTCGCGCACCGGGACGATCACCACCTCCTTGCCGGGCGCCTCGACCTGGTTGAGCTCGCCGATGCCGATCCCGGAGACCAGCTCGCCGATGGGCCCGGGGTCGGGGGTCCGCGAGGCCACCTGCGGGCAGACGCGGGCGGCGAGCAGGTCCGCGAAGACCCGGCCGGGGCCCGCGGACCACAGCACACCCGGATCACCGCTCAGCACGAGACGCGCCCCGTCCGGCAGCGACTCCGCGAGCACGGCCGCCGTCTCGACGTCGAGCTGCGGCGCGTCCAGGACGACCAGGACGTCCAGGTCCAGGGCGCCGTCCGTGTCCCGGCCCGGTCCTTCGGCGCCGGAGAGAAGTCCGGCGACCGTGACGGCTCCGGTCTCCTCGCCGCCCGTGGGGTGGTCCGCGGCGCCGTCCGCCGGCTCGTGCCGGGGCAGTCGGGCGGCGAAGCCGTCGCGCCCGCCGGAGGTGTGCGCGGCGGCCCAGCAGCGCAGTCCCAGCGAGCGGGCCGCGTGCAGCAGCGCCGCCGCCTCGGACCGCGAGGCCTCGCCGCCGGTGTGCAGCACCAGGCCGTGGGCGGCGACCGCGCGGATCAGCTCCCCGGCCGAGCGGGGTGCCGAGGCCGCTTCCCGCTCCCAGTCCGCGGCCGAACCGTCCTCCTTCGGCACCGAGTTCATCAGACGGGCGAGTCCGTCGGCGAGGCTCTCCTCGGCCAGCGCGTACCGCTCCAGGCCGATCAGGATCCGCACCGGGCGCTCCTGCTCCTCCTCCGCGTCGTCGTCCGGGGCCGCCGCGGCCGGGGGAGCGGTGTCCAGCGCGTCCTGGAAGACCAGGGCCTCGCCCTCCGCGAGAGCGCTCTGCACGGCCGCGTCCGGGTCGGGCACCGAGCGCTGGGAGAGCGCCGCGGTGAGGGCCGGGGCGTCCAGCGCGGTGTGCCCGGCGACGGCGGCCTGCTCCAGCAGCCACGCGGTCAGCGCCGTGCCCCGGCGTTCGTCGTCCGGACCGCACTCCGCGCCGAGCAGCGCCCGGGCGAAGCCGTCGGCCTGCTCGGGCCGCACCCCGGGCACCCGCAGCAACTGCCAGGGGTCCTCGCGGAGGACGCCGTCCGCGCCCTCGCCCAAAACCGCGACGGCCTGCGCCGCGAGCGCCTCGGGGGCGCCGGCGCCGGCCAGCACGGCACGGACGGCGGCGACGGCCTCCGGCGGCGCGCCCGGTGCC
>NZ_JBHYXD010000141.1:0-17317 GCF_042751995.1 Streptomyces sp. NPDC059371
ACCGAACAGGACGTGGACCGGCACACCGAGGTCTTCGCCGCCGCCCTGGCCGAACTTTCCGGCTGAACGCCGCCGATAAACTCGGACCCGCCGGCCGGAGAGGAACAGCGTGGACGAGATCGACCGGGCCATCCTGCGTGAGCTGCAGATCGACGGCCGTATCGCCTATGCCGAACTCGGCCCCAAGGTAGGGCTGTCCGCGTCGGCGGCCCGCCAGCGCCTGCAACGCCTGCTCGACTCGCAGGCGGTCCAGGTCGTCGGCGTCACCGACCCGATGGGGATGGGCGGACAGGCGATGGCCCTGCTCGGCATCGCCGTGGACGGTGATCCGCGAGCGGTCGCCGACACGCTGGCCGAACGGGCCGAGGTCGTCTACTCGGTGCTGACCTCGGGCGGCTTCGACCTGTTCGCCGAGGTCGTCTGCCCCGGACCGCGGGATCTGCTGGACTTCGTCAACGACGTCGTACGCCAGATCGAGGGCGTCCGGCAGGTGCAGTCGTTCCCCTACTTCGGCATCCACACGCACCGCTTCCTCTGGAACGTGGGCTGAGCCGCCCGGCGGGCTAGGGCCTGTCGTTTGGATCATGTGGCTGGACGCGGGGCAGGGCACGCGCTCCCCCGAGCTCTGCGAGCAGGGGGGACCCCCTGCGGCGTTGTCGTCGGTTGCCGACGTCCCCCAGCCTTCGGCCGGGAGGTGCCCCCACCGCGTCGTCGCCCTCCTCCGCCTTGCAGCTGCACGCACGCTGCCCCGCTCGACCCAGCCGACAAGGCGCCGCGTCTCGGCGCCACCTGATCCAAACGACAGGCCCTAGCGTGCCGCGCTCCGGGCCGGCTTCTTGGCGGGTGTCGAGATCCGTACCCCCAGCGGGCGGGCCAGACCGATCACGCCTTCGTCGAGTCGCTGGAGATGGCGCAGGACGCGGCCCGTGACGCGGTCGTGCCGGGGCGAGTCCGGCGTGTCCGCCTCCAGCATGGCGGCGAGGCTCGGCCCGGTCTCCGCGACACCGTCCCCCGCGTCCGCCGCGACCCGGGCGACGAGGATGTCGATGTTGTGGCTGATCCGGCGGCCCGCCAGTTTGAGCCGGGGATCCGCGGCGACCGACCTGCTGTACGGGAGGAGTTCGGCCGTCGCGGCGAGCGACCGCGCGTGATAGGCGCACGTCTCCAGCAGGGCGACGATGTAGCGGGCGGTCTGACGGCGGGCCCGCCACGGAGTGATCGGATGGGTCAGGGGTTTGGTGGAGGCCCGCAGTTTGTCCAGCGCGACGTCCAGCTCGCGGGCCTTGTCCAGCAGATCGAGGGCGATACCGCCGCTGAGCTGCTCAACCGCCGCACCGCTGACGTCCCCGAGCCGGACGAGCACGGCGGCGAGGAGCTCGTCCGTACGGCGGTCGGTCTGCACCGGAAGGACGACGATGGCCGCGACCATCCCGCAGATCGCGCCGAGCGCCGTCTCCTCGATCCGCAGGACGAGAACCGCCGGACTGTAGGTGTTGAGCACCGTGTACAGCAGCCCCAGCATCGCCGTCACGAAGAAGGACATCAGGACGTACGACACGGGAGCCGTGAAGTACATGGCGAAGATGAACACCAGGACCAGGGCGAACGCGGTCCACGTGTGGCCGCCCACCACGCCTGCCAGGAGGACACCCGCGACCACGCCGAGGACCGTCCCCAGCAGCCGGCGATAGCCCTTGACCAGGATCTCCCCGGTCGAGGAGGTGTTCAGGAAGACGACCCAGCAGGTCAGCACCGCCCAGTACCACCGCTGCGGGGAGAGCAGTTCCCCGCCGACGATGGCCAGGGTCGACCCCACCGAGACCTGTACCGCCGCCCGGGTCGTCGGCCGGTCCAGCCCCGTGGGGTGCGGCTCGTCGTCTTCGCCCTCCTCGGCGGCGATCGACGCGTCCTCGGCGTCCAGTTCCTCCCGGGAACGTTTCGTCTCGGGGGAGTCGTCGGTCTCGTCCTGGGGGCCGTCGAGCGCCAGCCGCAGTCCGAGGGCCGCGCGGGTCGCCTCGCCGATGCCGCGGAAGACGTCCTGCACGGCCGCCGGGGCGTGCGGCAGGTTCTGCTCGTCCCGGTAGCCGAGGAGCCGGTTGCGTAGCTGGGCCACCCCGGCGCCGTGCTCACCCGTGACCGGGCCCGCGACGAGTACTTGCAGCGCTTCGAGGTCGCGGTGCAGCGTCGCGATGGTGTCGTCCTGCTTCTCGAGCCGGTCCGCCACCGCGGGCAGCGGCGCGTGCGGCAGGTGCAGGGCGAGCGTGTCGGGCTGTTCGGCGCTGCGCGCGGTGAGGATGAGGATGCCGAGCCGTTCCGCGGCGATCTCGGTCTCGGCGACCCGCCGCTGGAGCAGCGAGGCGGTCGCGCCGTCGGCGGTTCCCTCGTCCAGGCGGTCCTGGATCATCATCGCGCTCTCGTGCAGTCGCGCGGTGTGCAGCCGTACGTCGTCCAGGGCTTTCTCTACGTCGTCGGGACCGGCGTCGAGAAGGTCGATCTGGACGGACACCAACTGGGCCACGCGAGCCCGGAACGCCTTGCGCAGCCGTTTCAGGACCCGCTCGGTCGACTCGGCGATGACGGCGAAGCGCACCACGGCGCTGCAGACGAAGCCGATGGCCAGCGTCGCCCAGAGTTCGGGCAGGGAGGAGTAGGTCGCTCCGCCGAACAGGGAGAGGAAGTAGATCTGGAAGGCGATCAGCCCGAGCGCCGTACCGCGGTCTCCGTACCGACGGCAGTAGACCGCGGCGAAGATCAGGGCGACGAAGCACGCGTCGCTCGCGAACGTGTGACCGCGCAGCAGCGCCCCCAGCGACATCGAGGTGAGCGCCACGGGCAGGCCGAGCGCCAGGGTGACGGCCTGTTCGCCGCGGTGCTTCTCCTTGATGGAGAACGTGGCGACCATGGCGGTCATGGCTCCGGTCACCATGCGGCTGGGGCCGGATCCCATCAGGCCGAGCACGGCGAGGGTGAGGGCGATCGCGCCGACGGTCCGCAGTCCGGCCATGAGCCGCAGCAGGCCCGGGTCGGAAGCCACGAACCGGTTCCAGATCGCCGCTCGGTTCGGCCGAGTCACTGTCCTCACGCTGCCGTCGTTCCCTGCTCCCAGGTCATGATCCGGTACTTCAGCATGGCACCTCACGGCGCCCCGTGCCGGATGGTGCCTGGGCGTCCCGCCTCGAGGAGGGCGCGAGCACACCCTTGTGGGAGCGCTCCCAAGCGGTCAGGATTGCCACCATGACGCCAGTGCCGACCATTCGCCCCTACCGGTCCGCCGACCGCGCCGCCGTCGCGGAGGTGTGCGTGAGCACCGCGGACCTCGGAGGGGATTCGCGTGCCCTGTATCCCGACGAGGAGCTGATGCCGACGCTCTTCGCGGCGCCCTACTGCCATCTGGAGCCCGGTCTGGCCTTCGTCCTCGACGACGGGAGCGGCCGGGCCGTCGGCTATGTGGTCGGCACCGGAGACACCGCGGACTTCGCCGCCCGGTTCCGCGACACCTGGATCCCCCGGGTCGCGCACCGCTATCCCGAACCCACGACACCGCCTCGCACACCCGGCGAGGTGATGGTCGGACTGCTGCACACTCCCGAGCGCATGGTCCTGCCCGAACTCGCCGCCTATCCGGCGCACCTGCACATCGACCTGCTGCCGGACTTCCAGCGGCGCGGCCACGGAAGAGCGCTGATGAACACCTTCCTCGCCGCGCTGCACGAACGCGGGGTGCCGGCGGTCCACCTGGGGATGGTCACCGCGAACAGACCGGCCAGGGCGTTCTACGACCGTCTCGGCTTCCACGAGATTCCCGTCGAGGACCCGGGGCCGCTCACCTACCTCGGCAGGCCGACCGCGGTGGCGGCGACGTGAACGCACCGGTTCCGGCGGACGGGGGTCGCCGGAACCGGTGCGGGGGTGCGTGAGCCTCAGCGCGTGGCCGTGGCCGCCTCCGGCATGGCCGTGGGGCCGGCCTTGTCGTCTCCGGCGGCGGCGCGCGCGGCCGGGATCACGGCGGCGATGGCCGCGGCCACCAGGGCGACACAGCCACCGACGACGAGGCCGGTGCGGAAGCCGCCCTCGGAGGTGAAGGTGTAGCCCGCCATGCCGGTCGTCATCTGCGCGAGGATGACGCCGATGACCGCCGAGCCGACCGAGGTGCCCAGCGAGCGCATCAGCGTGTTGAAGCCGTTCGCGGCGGCGGTCTCGGCGAGCGGGACCGAGCTCATGATCAGGGCCGGCATCGAACCGTAGGCGAGACCGACACCGCTGTTGATGACCATGCAGGTCAGCATGAGACCCCAGGCCGAGCCCATGAGGGTGAGCGACAGTCCGTAGCCGAGGGCGATGACGAGGACACCGCAGATCAGCGTGAACTTCGGGCCCCGGGCGTCCGTCAGCTTCCCGCCGAGCGGGGAGACGATCATCATCATGATGCCGCCGGGTGCCATCCACAGGCCCGCCGCCAGCATCGACTGGCCCAGGCCGTAGCCGGTGGTCTCGGGGAACTGGAGAAGCTGCGGGATGATGAGCATGCTGGCGTACATGCCGAAGCCGACGAAGATCGAGGCGACGTTGGTGAGCAGGACCCGGGGGCGGGCGGTGGTGCGCAGGTCGACCAGCGGGTCCTGGGTACGCATCTCCCACGCGCCCCAGGCGGCCAGGATCACGACGGCGGCGGCGAGCAGCCCGAGCGTCGTCGCGGAACCCCAGCCCCAGTCGGCGCCCTTGGAGACACCGAGGAGCAGGCAGACCAGGCCGGCGCCGAGTCCGAGCGCGCCGAGGATGTCGAAGCGCTGACCCTTGGCGGCGGCCGGCACGTCCGGGATGAGGAACCAGATCAGTGTCCCGATCGCCACCGCCAGCACGGCGGAACCCCAGAAGAGGACACGCCAGCTCGTGTACTGGGCGACCGCCGCGGAGATGGGCAGGCCGAGGCCGCCGCCGATGCCCATCGAGGCGCTGACCAGCGCGATGGAGGAGCTCAGCTTCTCCGCCGGCACCACGTCACGCAACAGGGCGATGCCCAGCGGCACCATGCCCATGCCCATTCCCTGCAGGCCTCGTCCGACGATCATCGGGACGACGGACGAGGAGAGCGCGCACACGACCGAGCCCGCCACGAGCGGGACGGAGCAGGCGAGCAGCATCCGCCGCTTGCCCACCAGGTCGCCCAGCCGTCCGGAGACCGGGACGCAGACGGCCGCGACCAGCAGGGTGACGGTGATGACCCACGCGGAGTTCGCGGGCGTGGTGTGCAGGATCTGGGGCAGCTCGGCGATGAGCGGGGTGACCAGCGTCTGCATGATCGCCGCCACGGTGCCGGCGAAGGCGAGCGTGGCGACCACGCCGCCCGCTCGGGCGGAAGGCTGGGGGGCGTCCATGAGGGACTCCTCGGGGATCTGACTGTCGGGCAAGGGATGTGCATCGTACATGTCGTATGTATCGCGCATGTGATGTGGTTCATGCATGCGATGTGGCCCGTGCAGGTGGGTGTGGGAACATGGAGCCGGGCCGCACCGATGTGCGCGGGACGCGCGGCCCAGGTGACAGCGGGAGGCGGCAGGCGGATGGTCAGGCCCACACACGAGGTCGAGTACGAGCAGATGCTGCTCAGCCGCCACGGATGGATGAACCACAGGGGCGGCCGCACCAAGGACGGTGTCCTGGAGCGCAGCGCGTACATCCTCCTCAGCCGGATCCGGATCCAAGGGCCCATGTCGATCGGTGAGTTGAGCGACGCCTTCGGGCTCGACGCCTCCACCCTCAACCGGCAGACCGCGGCGGCGATGCGCGCCGGGCTCGTCGAGCGCATCCCCGACCCCGACGGCGGCATGGCCCGCAAGTTCCGCATCACCGACGAAGGGGCGCGGCTCCTCGACCAGGAGCGGCAGGGGCTCATCGATTCACTGGACCGAGTCATGACCGACTGGCCGGAGGATGACATCGCCGCGTTCGCCTCCTACCTGCGGCGCTTCAACACGGACATCGAGCGCATCGGCGGCCGTCCCTGGCCGCGCCCCTGATCCGCCGTCCCTGATCCACAGTCCCTGGCCGCGCCCGTGGCCCGCGGCCCGGCCGCCGAGCCCGAGCCTCGTGGCGGAGTGCCCGCGCCGGAGCGGAAAACGGGGCGACGTGGTGCCGCGTCGCGTTCTACGCTCGCCCGCATGAAAAATGCGGGGGGATTCTTGAATGTCGTCGATGTCGAGGCGACCTGCTGGGAGGGGGAGCCTCCGTCAGGAGCGGTCAGCGAGATCATCGAGATCGGTCTGACGGTCGTCGACCTGGACGAGGGCGTGCGGGTGGCGAAGCACCGCCTTCTGGTCAGGCCCGCGCGGTCGGCCGTCAGCGCGTTCTGCACCGAACTCACCGGGCTGACGCAGGGCGAGGTCGAGCAGGGGCTCGGATTCGCCGAGGCCTGCCGGGAGTTGGCCGCGCGGCATCGTGCGGGGGAGCGGGCGTGGGCGAGCTGGGGCGACTACGACCGCCATCAGTTCACCCGTCAGTGCTCGGCCACGGCGACTCCGTACCCCTTCGGGCACCGGCACACCAACGCGAAGGCGGTCTTCACCGACGCTCACGGGCTGCGGAAACGGCCCGGGATGGCACAGGCCCTGCGCCTCGCCGAACTGCCCCTGGAGGGACGGCATCACCGGGGCGAGGACGACGCGTGGAACATCGCCGCGCTCGTCCTCGACCTGGCGGGGCGCGGGGCGTGGCCGGGCGCCTGACGGCCTCGTCACCCGGGTCTCGGCCCGGCGGATCGGGATCCGGGTGTCTGACGGTCTTGTGACCCCGGGGGTCGTTCCGGTGGATCCGGCCTGCGTGCCTGCCCCGGTCACCCGGAGGTCTGTACGGTGGATTGGTCGCGCGTGCCTGCCCCGGTCATCCGAGGTTCGTCCGGTGGATCGGGCTCCGGCGTCAGGCGTCCTTGCCGGCGTCCCGGGCCGCCTGCTCCAGCCGCGCCCGATAGTCCTCCCACCACGCCGGGTCGCCCGGCATCAGGCTGTCGTTGTCCTCGCTCAACCCGGCCGATCCGTCCATGAGTTCGCGGATGATGTCGGCGTGCCCGGCGTGCCGCTGGGTGTCGGCGATCACGCGGACGACCGCGTGATGCAACGTCACCTCGTTCTTCCCGGCGGGCCACCACGGCACCGTGCCGGTCGTCTCCAGCGGCAGCGCCTCGATCGTCGCGTCCGCGTGGGCCCATGCCCGGCGGTAGAGCCCCACGATGAACTCGCGCGTCTCGTCGGCGGTGGCCCACATGTCGCCGTTCGTCTCCTGGACGTGTTCCAGCCAGGGCAGCGGCTCGCCCGACAGCCGTCCGAAGGTGTCGCCGAGGTAGCCCAGTTCGATGGTGGCCACGTGTTTGACGAGACCGAGGAGGTTGGTCCCGGTCGGGGTGAACGGACGGCGGATGTCGTACTCCGAGAGACCGTCGAGCTTCCAGATCAGGGCGTCACGAGCCGACTGCAGGTAGCGGTGAAGATCGGCCTTGGCATCCGGTGAAGTCATGGCGTCCAGTCTGCCGCTCCCGAGGGCGTTGTCGTGGTCGGTCCGATCAAGTACCGTCACCGGCGTGAACACCGGACCGGCGCCTCGCCACACACGGATGGGCGATCCGGTGGAGGGCTGATCGCGCGGTGGGTGCGCCGCGGGCGCCACCCCAGTCCGGCACGTGGACCACCCGGTGCTTGTGCACCGCGAGTCCGTCTTCCGTGTCGAGCACTGCTGAGGTCAGCCGTATGACAGTCACCTTCAATCACACCATCGTCGCAGCCAAGGACCGCCGCGAGTCGGCACGCTTCTTCCGGGAGCTGCTGGAACTGCCGGAAGCGCCGTCCTGGGGGTTGTTCACCAATGTCCAGCTCACGGACGGCGTGCTGCTGCAGTTCGCCGAGCCCCCGGTGGACATCCAGATGCAGCACTACGCGTTCCTGATCGACGACGAGCTGTTCGACCGCGCGTACCGACGGCTCCGCGCCGACGGCGTCGAGCACTGGGCCGACCCGCAGATGAGGCGCCCGGGGGAGATCAACAATGAACACGGCGGCCGCGGCGTGTACTTCAAGGACCCGGCCGGCCATGCGATCGAGTTGATCACCCGCCCGTACCTGTAGCCGGGCGGAGCCCGGCCGGGGCCGCGGCACCCGGCCGGGCAGCCGGCCGAACCGGTGCGTGGGCGTGTGGCGCGGTGCGATCCGCGATCCGCGATCTGCATCCGCGATCTGCATCCGCGATCTGCATCCGCGATCTGCATCCGTGATCGGCGAGGGGCGCGGGGCGCAGGCGGCGGCGCGCGGTACGTGGAAGACGCCGCGCGCCGGAGTACGACCGGTTCACCCCGATGGGTTGTTTTGTGGCGGGTTGAGATGAACAGGGCGTGGATGTCGGAGGCTTGGGGAGAACCTGGACGTTCGCGAAACGCCGTCATCGAGGAGTGCCGCGTGTCCGATGTCGTCTTCACGGCGGATTTCGCCTCGACTCGTCAATGGGTCGCGGGCCATTCCTGGGCCTATCCCGACGGCGGTCCGGTCAACCCGGACGACGGCAAACTCGACCACCTGGTCACCGACCCCTCCTACAGCCGGACGGGCCGCTTCCGGGCCACTCGGCGCCCGGACGGCGACTGGGACGCGGGCCTGCTCACCACCGAGGGCAGCGCGGACGGGTTCATGGTCCGCACGGGGGACGTGCTGGAGGCACGGGTCAAGCTGCCCACGGTGACGGGGGCCTGGCCGGCGATCTGGACGTGGCGGGACGGCGGTCAGGAGATCGACGTCTTCGAGTACCACCCCGACAACCCCGACCTGCTGGAACTGTCCAACCACGTACGCAACACCCACCGCTACTACCGGAACCCCGCGATCCAGCCGGGTGCCTGGGTCGACCTCGTGGTCGAGCTCGGCGCCCTCCGGGTCGTGTGGTGGGTCAACGGAATCCGGGCTTTCGACGACCGGCGCGGAGTGGGCAGATCCTGGCACGCCTATCTCATCGTCAACCTCTCCGTCTGCGCGGGGCGATACCACCCGCCGCCGCCTCCCGAGGCCTCCGAGATGGACTTCGAGGTGGCCCGGCTGGCGGTCCGCAGGCCCCCGGCCGGCAGACCTTTCCCCGCGACGGAGGAGTACGAGGCCGACGTCCTCGACTGACGCCGGAGCGGGGCCTCGGCAGATGCAGCCGGGCAGGTGCATCCGCCGGGGCCCTCGGCGCGGAAGTACGGCATCAGAAGCGACGCTGCGCCGGTGCGCGTCGCGCCGACGGGTGCCGAGGGCCATGCCGAATCCGCAACCGGGGGACGCCCCCGAGTCCGCCTACGTCAGTCACGTCGGCAACTGCCGCACGTGCCAACGGGAGTCGGGGCGCTGCCCGCAGGCGGCCCGCCTCTGGCGTTTCTACCAGGAATGGCGCAATGGTTACCGCGCGCGGCCCGAGCCCGCGGAGTGAGCCGCGGAGTGAGCTTGGGGCGGGTCCGCGGTCGGTGAGACGATTCCTCCTCACGGTTCAGTGCGAGGCGTGGACGAAGCGCCGGTAGGTGGAGAGGTGTCATGCGAGGTTCTGTGCGGATGTCCGCCGACGATGTGTCCCGGTCCGGGGAGACCGGCGCCTCCGTGGCGCTGCGGCCCTGCCGCGTCCCTCGTCCGGACGGGGAACCGGCGCGCGCGGCCGTACTGATCCTTCACGGCGGCACCGCCGACAGCAAGGCCCCGTTGCGGCCGTGGAACCTGGCACGCGCCCGGATGCGGCCGTTCGTGCGCTCCGTGACACGGGCCCTGGCGGACGAGGACACGTTCGTCGGGCAGGTGCGCTACCGCCACCGGGGATGGAACGGCGCGGACGCCGACCCCGTCGCCGACGTTCTGCTGGCACTGGACGAACTCGCCGCTCTGGTGGGGGAGGTGCCGGTCGTGCTCGTGGGTCACTCGATGGGCGGGCGCGCCGCTCTGCGGGCCGCGGCCGCACCCCAGGTCCGGGCCGTGGTGGCGCTGGCACCCTGGTGCCCGGAGGGTGAGCCGGTGACCCACCTCCGGGACAAACGCGTGATCGTGCTGCACGGGGACCGGGACCGGGTCACCGACCCCGTGGAGTCGTTCGCCCTCGTCCGCCGGGCCGCGGAGGCTGGTTGCTCCGCGAGCGCCGTGCGGGTCGAGGGCGGGGACCACGCGATGCTCCGCCGCGCGCGGACCTGGCATCGGGCCACGGGCGCTACGGTCGCCGAGCTGGTGACCCTGATCGGCGCCGGCCTCGACCCGCTCCCCGCCGAACGGCCGGGCGCAGAGCCTGGCGTTCTGTAGGGCGTCCCGGGCGTCAGGAGCCCGGTGTGTCGAGCCGGTCGTCGGGATCGGGGGTGGGGGAGAAGGCGCGGCGCGTACCCGACGCCGGTCGTGCGGCGGACGAGGGAAGCGGGGCGCCCGTCGACGGATCCCAGCTCAGGATCCACTCGAAGTCGCGTTGCAGCCGACGTGCTTCGCTTCGCACGAGCGTCGGTATGTCACCGCGTTCGGAGATCAGTTGGGCATAGATCGGGGCATCGTGCACGTGGGGATCCTCGACTCGCTCTCGTGGTCTGACGTGCTTCGACGGTACGGCCGGCAGGTGGTCGCAGCGGTGATCCGGCCAGCTCGGCCAGAACCGGTCAAGGTGTGACCAAAGGGCGCCGTCGATGTCGAACGACATGCCAGGGAACGCCAGTTCTGTGCACACTTTCGACACATCCGAGTTGGCCGGACGTGTGACCCGCGGCTCCGGACCGGGCGCCGGCCTCGCTCGTCCCAACGGCCGTGCTCAGCCGCCTTTTCGAGTACGGCCCGTGTCCTCACGGTCGCGCTGCGGGACGGTGCGATGAAGGTCACGAAAATGTATCGGACATCTGGGACGTGGATCTTCACATCGGGTGCACACCATCGCTAAGTTGGCGACCAGGCCGCCCGACTCCCTCCGGCGAAGCTCGCCGGGCGGTGCGGCCTCCGCCGAGTCCTGCCTGTCCTCGTGGCAGCGGGAGCCGGGGACCCACCGAACCTGGGGTGAATCGGCCAACTGCCTTTCGGGGCAGGGGCCGTAGGGCATACCTTCCGGAATCGTCCGCCCGAACCCGACAGCTAACCCGGTAGGCGGACGACGGAAGGAGCACCACTCCATGGCGCCGGAACGCACCCCGCCCAGCGGCGAAGAAGTCGCCCGACGACTCTCGTCCCTCTACGACCAGGCGGAGCTCGCCACCGGTAACTTCAACGGGACCCGCGCCCTGGCGAACTCCAACCGCAGGCCGGGCCGACGGAACGCCGGTCAGGGGAGCGGAGTCTCCGACGCCGCCCAGGACGACCTGATGCGCCAGTGGTTCGACGGGGCGCGTTCCCGGTTCGGACCCTCGGCCCCGGCCGCGCTACCGGCCGACAGACAGCCGGAGCGTGGCGGCGGAGGTGCTCGTCCGAAGGAGGCCGCGAAGGGGTCCCGTGGGTCCTCGTCGGACCTTCCGACGATCTACGAGCTGGAACAACTCGTACGGCCCGTTGCCGAGTTGACGGCCGCCCCGGTGCTGGAGCTGACCGCCGGTCCGGCTTCGGAGCCGGGTGCGCGCCCCGCACTGGAGCTGACCGCCGGTCCGCCCGCCGCGCTCCCGGCCGGCGGCGCCCCGGCGGCACCGGGATCCGAGGTGGCGGTCCGTGCGGGGCTCCGCGCGGGGGCCGTTCCGGCCGCCGCGCCGCAGCAGTCCTCGCCGCACGTCAAGAAGCAGAGCGCCCGGCGCAAGCTCGCCGTCGCGCGGGAGCTGATGGCGCGGCACATGGCACGGCAGGGCATGCCCGTGGCGCAGATGCCGGCCATCGAGTACCGGCCGGCGGCCCCGCAGACCGGTTCGTTCCCGACGGCCCCGCAGACCGGTTCGTTCCCGGCGGTCGGTCAGACGGGTTCGTTCCCGGCGGTCGATCAGACCGGCTCGTTCCCCTCGGTCGCCCAGACCGGTACCTTCCCGTCGGTCGCTCAGCCCACCGCGTTTCCCGCGGCTCCGCAGACCGCCGCGTTCCCGTCCGCCGCGCAGACGGGCACCTTCCCGTCGGTCGGACAGACCGGTACCTTCCCGTCGGTCGGCCAGACGGGTTCGTTCCCGTCGGTCGCTCAGCCCACCGCGTTCCCGGCGGCTCCGCAGACCGCCGCGTTCCCGTCCGCCGCGCAGACGGGCACCTTCCCGTCCGCCGCGCAGACCGGTACGTTCCCGTCGGTCGCTCAGGCGCCCGCGTTCCAGGCGGCGCCCCAGCCGACCCCGTACGAGGCGGTGCCCCAGGCCGCGCCCGCGCCCGGGGTCTTCGACACGGGTTCCATGCCCCGGGCGTACGAGCCGGCGCCCCCGGCCGCCCAGCCCAAGGCGGTCATCCTGCCCCGCGGGTACGAAGCGCCCGCCCCGGCCCCCGAGTACACGTCGGTGCTCCTGCCCCTCTCGTACGAGAAGCCGACGCGTCCCAGCGGGTACCAGCCGGCCCCGGTGCCCCCGATGAGCCAGCCGGCGCCCCAGCCTCCGGCGTACGAGGCCGCGCCGCGCCCCGCCGCCTATCAGCCGGCCCCGATGCCTCCGGTGAGCGAGCCGGCGCCCCAGCCTCCGGCGTACGAGGCCGCGCCGCGTCCGGCCGCCTATCAGCCGGCCCCGATGCCTCCGGTGAGCGAGCCGGCGCCCCAGCCGCCCGCGTACGAGGCCGCGCCGCGTCCGGCCGCCTATCAGTCGGCTCCGATGCCCCCCGCGAACCAGCCGACGCCTCCGTCGGCCGACGACGCCTGGCGGCAGTCGTTGCGGCCGACCGGCAACCAGCAGGCGTGGCCCGCCGCCCCCGGGGCCGCCGGCACGAACCCGGGGTTCGACATCGACAGCCTCGTCACCGGTGCGGTAGCCGTCGCCGCCGTCCCGCCGGTCGTCGGACACGACAGCAGAGCCGCCGAGGCGGTCGCCTTCGCCCGCGCTCAGATCGGCAGCCCGTGCGTGTGGGGAGCGTCCGGACCCGGTTCGTACGACCCCTCCGGTCTCACCCAGGCGGCCTGGAAGAGCGCGGGAGTCATGCTCCCCCGTGCGACGCAGGAGCAGGCGCAGGCCGGCCCGGCGGTCGACCTCGGTGCCATCCAGCCCGGTGACCTGGTCTTCTTCCACGCCAACGTGAGCCACGTGGGTCTCTACGTGGGGGACGGCATGATGGTCCACGCGCCGAGTCCCGGAGCGCGGATCAGCGAGGAGTCGGTCGAATACGCCGGACGGGCGGCCATCCACAGCGTCGTACGCCCGGTCTGAGCCCCGGCTCGGCCGTCCTGGACGTACCCGGCACCGGGCCGTCCAGGACGTAGCGCCGTCAGAACTCGCTGTCGATCCCCGTGACGGCGGCGGGTCCCAGCGGCGCGTCGTCCGCGGTCAGGCCGCTGTCCAGGAGCGCACCGGAGACCAGTCGTACGGCCTCGGCCTCGGCGCTTCTCCGGTCCGCCGCCTCGACCTCGAGCCGGACGGAGAACCTGTTGTCCTCGTCGACGGAGAGCAGGCTCAGCTCCTCGCTCTCGCCCAGGTCCGTGTTCTGCGGGTCCTGGGGGCGAAGCCTGCGTTCCACGTCGGCGCGGGAGGCCTCCGGGAGGCCGTGGACGAACGTCCCGGGAACGGTGATGACGTAGGTGGTCACAGGAGCTCCTAGTGCGGCCGGCGCGAGGGCCTGAAGTGCGGTCGGTTGTGTGATCGCCCGTATACCCCGCATTGTGCCGGGCACCCGGCTCTTCTTCGCGTCGGGCGGCGCCCGACGTGCCGCGGCCGCGTGCTCGGCGGAGCCCGCCGTGCGGAGCCCGCCGGCGGCGGCCGGACCCCGGCGGTGCCTGCCGCGCGGTGATCGCGTGGCGATACCGTCGCCCCATGGCTGACGCTAGGTTGACCACCGCCTCGTACCTCGTCCTCGGCATCATCGACAAGCTGGGCGAGGCCAGCGCGTACGACGTGAAAGGGGAGGCGGCGCGGACGGTCGCGCCCTTCTGGTCGGTGCCGCACGCGCAGGTGTACGCGCAGTGCGACCGTCTCCTCGACGCCGGGATGCTGTCCCAGGTGCGGCAGGAGAGCGGCCGCAACCGCAGGGTGCTGACGCTGACGGACCAGGGCAGGGCCGCCCTGCGGGGCTGGCTCGACGACCCCGCGTTCGTCCCGGTGGAGGCCCGCGAGCGCGGCATCCTCAAGCTGTGGTTCGGCGGCGAGCCCGGCGTGCTCGGCCCCGTACAGCTCGACGAGCACCGCAGCACCCTCGGCGACTACGAGGAACTCGCCGAGACGGTCGGCGAATTGCTGACGCGCGGGCAGCGGGACGCGCTCGAGTTCGGAATCCGGTACGAGCGGATGATGATCGACTTCTGGCAATGGGTGCAGCGCCGGGACGAGGACACGACAGACCGTTGACCCCGGCGATGGACGGCCCTACCGTCTCGATAGTCCAAACGAGACTATTGATGGCCGGGTCGCGGCCACGAGCAGGGAGTCGTCGTGCGTCGTCCAACGGGCACCACCTGGCGCCGCCTCGCCGTCATCGCCGTGTCGGCCGTGTGCGTGGGCTACGCGCCGATCGCGATGACCGAGCTGTGGCCGTACGCGAGCCCCGGCGCGCCCGCGTTCGGTGAGTGGATCCTGGCCCACGTGGTCTCACCGCGCTATGTGGCCGACGCGCTGGCCACCCGGATCGGGCCGTACCGCCACAGCCTCGTCCCGATGATCGTGCACTCCGTTCTCGGCGGCGTGCTGATGCTGCTGGGTCCCGCGCAGGTGCTCACCGCCGTACGGCGGCGCGTACGGCTGCACCGGGCCCTCGGGGTGGTCTTCGCGCTCACCGTGTACGCCTCGATGGCCGGCGCCGGTCTGTATCTGGCGCGCACGGCGCCCGAGGACGCCTTCAGCGGCGCCGCGTTCTGGATCGTGCTCGCGACCATCCTGGTGGGCACCGTGATGAGCGTGACGTTCGGCGTGCTCGCCGCCGTCGGCGGGTTCCCCGACCTGCACCAGCGCTGGATGCTGCTGTGCTACGGCTTCCTGCTGACCGCCCCGCTGCTCCGGTTCGAGTGGGGTGGCCTGCCGCTGATTCTGCCCGGACTGTCCATGGCCGAGATCAACCAGCTCGCCACCATGCACCTGGGCTCCGTCGTCGCCTTCGGCGCCCTGATCGCCTCGCGTTCCCTCGACCGGCGCGTGAAGGTCGCCGGAGTCTCCGGTTCGTGGGCGCCCGTGCCCGTCCTGGCCGTCGCGCACCTCGCCGGGGCGGCCGCGCTGGCCTGGATCGTGCGCGCCTCGCTGGACCACGGCACGCAGGGGCGCCGGCTCCTGCTCGCCTACCTCCTGCCGTACGCCGTCACGTACGCGGTGATGGCCCTGCGCGCGAGGCGGGCCGGCCGGGAGGGCCGCCTCTGGGCGCGCGAGGAGTGGCGCCTGCACTGGGTGGCCCAGTGCCTGGCGCCGGTGCTCTCGGTCGGGGCCGCCCCCCTCTTCGAACGGTCGCTCGGGCTCGACGGGCTCACGGCGCTGGCCGCGGGGGCGGCGATCGGCTGCGGCATGATGGCGTTCACGGCGACCTTGATGGTGAGCATGCGCGTCATGTACGCACGGGAGGTCCTCAAGAGGGCCCTGCCCGCCCCCGGTCCGGCCGCGCGCCTGTCTGCACCGGTCTCGTAGCCCCCGCTCCGGCCCCTCTTCGCTCCCGGTCGGCTCGTTCACCGCATCCGTTCACCCCCTCGCGCCCTTCGTCCGGAAACGGAATCCTCATGCCGAACGCATCCGACCCGCCCCGGACCGACGACGACGTCCCGGGGCGCCCCGCGTCCCTCGCCGCGGGCGGGCGGCCGCTGACCGCGGGAGTGGCGATGCTGGCCACAGCGGTCGCCGTGGTCAGCGTCCTTGTCGGCGGTCTGCTGGCGGCCGTGGCCCTCACCGGACACGTCTTCGGCGCGTGGCGCTCCGACGAGTCGCTGACGCCGGGGCTGATCGGCGCGGCCATGCTCGGCACGTCCCCCGGCCTGTTCGCGCTGAACCGGGTCCGCGCCTGGCACGAGGCCCGCTCGCTCGTCCACCCGCTGGCCGTGGTGCTGGTCGGGCTGTTCACGGTGAGCCTGCTCAACGCGGGCCAGTTGTACATCGCCCGGGGCGGTTCCATCGTCCCGGTGCTGTTCAGCCTCGGCTGGCTCTTCGTGCTCGGCGCGCTGTGCGTGTGCGCCCTGATCACGCTGGCCTGGCAGTACCTCACCCCCGGCCGAGCCCCCGGCCCGCGCGGTGCGCCGCTGCCCGGCTGGTCGAAACCGGCGCTGGCCGTGCTCGGTTCGGCCTGGCTCGGTATCGGTACGGGCCTGCTCGTACGGCCCGGCTTCTGGGCCGACTTCGTGCCGTGGAGCGTCGGCCGCGCCGACGCGCAGGGGCTCGGGGTATGGGCACTGGCCCTCGGCGTCGGCGTCCTCGGAGCGCTCGCCGAGGACGACCTCGGCCGCACCGGACCGGCCCTGATCGCCCTGCCCGGCACCGCCGTGGCCGTGACCGTCGTACTGGCCTGCCGCGCCTCCGCCGTCAACTGGTCCTCGGGTCCGGCGCTTTGCCTCGTCGCCATGGTGGCCGGGCTCCTGCTGGCCGGCCTCGGCGGACGCGTCCTTCTGGCGCGGTCCCTGGCGGCACAACCCCGGCAGACCCCCGCCGCCGAGAGCTGAGAACCGAGGGCCGTGGCCGAGGCCCGAGGACGCGGACCGGCGCTTCGCTGCCGACTCCCGGAAACGTTGTCCACGTCATCTGTTCCGGACGGAGGCAGGGCCGTGGTCCCTGCCCGGGCGGCAGGATACGAGGCGTCGACCGACGAGGAACGTTGCCGGGGGTGGTACGGGTATGTGCCGGTGGCGTCGTCCTCCGCCCGTCCAGGAGCCAGATCTGACGGCGTACGTGCGGAGCACGGTGTGGGGTCCCGCCGAGTTCGTCGGATGGCCGCCCAGGCTGCTGGTGGGGGAGGGACTCCTCGCCGGGGCGCTCGGAGCCGGATCGATCGTCGGCGCCGGGGTCGCCGGCGACCGGACCGGCGTACCCGTCCTGGCGAGCGGTGAGGCGGGCCTCGTCTGCGCCGGGATCCTCGTCCTGCACCTCGTCCGCCTGCGGGCGGGGCGGGCACTGGTCGGGATCGTCGCGGCCCTCGGCGTGTGCCTCGCCCTCCAGGCCCCGCCGGCCGCGGCGGACGTGGTGCCGGTGGACGGGGAGCGGGTGGCGCCCATGGTCGTCATGTCCGTCGACGACGAGGGGAAGGCGGGCGCGGGCCGCACCCGTTACCTCTGCTCGGTGGTCGCCCGGGGCGGCGCACCGCTCACGGTG